>JACQRL010000265.1 GCA_016206485.1 Planctomycetota bacterium
ATAGACAAAGCCTTAACTGTAGAAATGACCTCTTCCAAAGCTGATCTGTGATGATTAATCCAGTAATTCATTGTATCAAGCAATACGAGTTCGGGAGAATTTAATTGCGTGAAAACTGCCATCTGGTTTTCCGGCGTACCGTTTCCCAGGAGCGCAAAACGGGCATCCTTGTATTCTTCAGGCAAAATCGGATTGAAATCCGCATAAACATTCAAATCTGTCCTTAAAGTTTTTCTATCAATAAGATTAGAATCATATTCCCCTTCCCAGTGGAATGTTTTCCCTGACAGACTCATAAGTCCATTGAGATCAATCTTTCTTTTTTTTAATTGACTCAAGCTCTCATCACTAAAATCTGTCCCAACAACCGAAACTATGCCAACAGTATTGAAATAACTGGCGGATATGGCGAAATAGGTAGCTGAACCTCCAAGAACAGTCTTCTTTTTATGGTGCGGCGTGCCTATAGTATCATAAGCAACCGTTCCAACCCCTATTACAACAGGATCCGTCATAAAATATCTCCTTTCATTTATTAGCAATAGATAAAGCTTTTTTTATCCGTTGCAAGGTTTTTTCCTTACCTAAAATTGATATTGTTTCATCTATCGGCGGGCTTATTGTATTTCCAGTAGCCGCTACTCTTAATGGTTGTGCGACCTGGACAAATTTTAACCCTTTTTTAGAAGTAATATCTTTCAAAATCGCAGAGATAGAATCTTTGCTGAAATCGTTCATAGAGTTGAATGAATCAATAATTTCAAGCAGAATCTGTCTCGACTGGTCAGGTAAAATATACGCTTTCACTGCTTCACTATTATATTCTACATCATCAGTAAAAAAGAATTTTGTCTGGTCGACAAAATCTCTGAGTGTTTTCATTCTTTCCTGATTCTGCCTCACTAACTCTTTCAAGATAGCATCGTTTACGCTCAACTTATTAAATCTGGTAAGAAGCATCGCTCTGCATTCCAGAGTAAGATCATCCAGCGATTTCTTTCGTATATAGCTGCCATTCAGCCATTTAAGTTTTGCCAGATCAAAAACAGCTGATTTTTTATTTACTCTTTCAAGGGTAAAAAGCTTAATAAGAGTTTCTTTGTCCATGATCTCAAGATCTCCTCCGGGAGACCATCCAAGCAAAGCGAGAAAATTGATAAGAGCTTCCGGAAGATACCCCTCATCTCTATATTTAAGAGTGGCGGTTTCAAGGCTTGTTTCCTCTCTTTTGCTCATTTTTGACATATCTGGATTCAGAATCAACGGAATATGACCATAAATGGGGCACGCACCTCCGAGTGCCCGGATCAGTGAAATTTGTTTTGGTGTATTTGAAATATGATCATTACCTCTTACAACGTGCGTAATTCCCATAAGCGTGTCATCAACAACACAGGCAAAATTATAGGTCGGGTACCCATCAGATTTAACAATGACAAGATCTGGATCCTTGGATATATCCCTGCCTATCCTTTCATGAACTGCATCATCCCAATAGATATAGTCCCTGTCAATCTTGAAAACTATACATTCCCCTTTATCCGCATCAACACGCTTATATGCCCTTCCCGAATCCATTAGTTTCTTCGCATAATCATTATAAATATCAAGTCTCTTACTCTGATAATGAATTTCATCATACTCTAAACCGAGCCAGTCTATCGATCTAAGAATGTTATCAACATATTCCTGCTTGGATCTTTCCAGATCAGTATCTTCAATTCTCAGGATGAATTTCCCATTACTATGTCGCGCGTAAAGGTAGCTATATAGGGCTGTTCTTGCACCGCCAACGTGTAGTTCACCGGTAGGACTTGGAGCAAATCTTGTTACTACCATAATCAACGATTCCTGAACCACTTACAGGATCTTTTGACTAGAATCATCAATCTTACGGCGTTATTTCTGACTGTAGTTTTAATCTTGAAGCCCTTCTTTTAAAATAGAAAAGCATTATAAAAGAAAACAAAAACACAATAATGCTGAGTTCCTGAGGCCATGTTAAACCAAATATGGAACCTGATAATCGCTCAGGGTCATCCCGAATAAATTCATTGATAAACCTCCAAACAGAGTAAAACATCCCCATCAAACTTACTATCAAGCCATCGAAAAACTGCTTTTTCCATATAAACGACAAAAGAAAAAACCCGAACAAACAAGCTACAGTTTCATACAGCTGCGTGGGATGAACCGGCTTGGAAAACTGATCCTGATCTGTCACAAGATTAAGCTGTCTGTGTCTTGCAAAAACTGCTGTTCCTTCCCTACTGTCTCCCTTTGGAAATTTAACACACCATGCCTGCGGATTTTTTTCATCACAAGGAAGTCCATAACAACAGCCGCTCGCAAAACAGCCGATTCTGCCTATTGCAATTCCGAGCAAAATAGCAGGAGCAGCTATATCAAGCAGTTTTAAAACAGGCTGCTTTTTCCATCTTGCATATACAATTCCGGCAATCATACCTACAATCAAACCTCCGTACAACGCGAATCCCGCCTGCCACTTTTTGAAGAAATCATAATTAAATTCACTGCTGTTTCTCAAAACATATGAGATTCTCATTCCGGCAATTACGCATATGAGGGTCCAAATTGATATTCCTTTTATTTTATTAAAAAAATTAACCTGTTTACTGCGGTTCAGGAAAAGAAAAACGATAAGCGGGATCAAACCTGCCAAGCTTCCCAAAGGATCAAGCTTCCCATCAAAAAAGTTAAATACAGCTATTTCATTTTGATATGCAGAGTAATTTGTGATAACTGAGGCAATTTTACCGCCAACAAGCCCTGATAACATCACGATAATTGAAACATCAAGCGCAAAATCAACGCTGAAACCTGCCTGCTTAACTCTTTTTAACCAAACCCATACTGCAAGCAGAAATCCTATCATAATTGCAAGTCCGTAAGTATTTATTGGAATGCCTAAGAAGGGAATTTTAATGACTGTCGGCCACATAAAATTACAGTCTTACAAGTCTAAACAGTCCAACCAGTCTTATCAGTCGAATTGATCTGGGCAGTTCAGACTGTTCAAACCATAAAGACGATCTGAATTGGTTCATGTTTCTCTTGGAAGATAATATGGAGTGAAGCTCTCTCTCTCTCCGACCCCTTTAAGAGGATATTCTTTCCTCAACGGATTATGCTTGAAAGAATCCGGTAATAATATTCTGGTAAGATTCGGATGGCCTGAAAATTTAATCCCAAATAAATCGTAAACCTCTCTTTCTGCCCAATCAGCGGATTTCCAGATTGCTGAGGCAGTCGGAATCTCAGGGTTTTCTTCTGATAAAAATACCTTAACTCTCAAATATCGGTTTGTTTTAAAAGAATAAAGGGTATAAACTATACAGAACCTGCCGGGCATATTCTCTATGTAACCCTTATAATCCACAGCTGTCAGATCCATCAAGCAGTCAAATGAAAGCTCGCTGTTCGTTTTTAAAAATGTCATGATTTCGATTACCTGATCTTTTTGTATAATGACAAACTCATCCCCTCCTTCAACGTGAGGAAATTTCGATTTAATCAATTGTAAAACTGCTGTTTCTGACATAAATTATCAGACGATTATCTTAAAAAAACAATTGTAATCAAGTCTTACCTTAATAAACTTCTACTCTATGAAATTTGCCGTAATTGAAGATGGAGAACATCAGGTAATTGTAAAAGAAGGCGAGCAAATACAGCTTGCGTTCAGGAAAAATCTCAAAGAAAATGATGAAATTACTATCAATAACGTGCTTCTAATAAAAGATGACAAAAGCTCTGTAATAGGAACTCCTTATGTAAATAACTCAAAGGTGAAATTAACCCTTGTAAAACACTTTAAAGACGTGAAAGTCCGTGTAATCAAATATAAGCCAAAAACAACATATAGAAGAAATCGAGGCCACAGACAGCCATATTCTATATTCAAAGTCAACTCCATCTCGTAGATCGTAGATCTTGGATCATAGAACATGGGAAAAAAGGTCAATACAGCTAATAAGCGAGTATCGCTCTTTAATCTGACCTCATCTGTAAGCGAAGATCAGGGAACATGTGTTTTTCTACGATCCACGATCTATGTTCTACGATCTACGATTCATAATTGATATGTTTGTCGATAAAATTATTTTAAAAGTAAAAGGCGGCAAAGGAGGAAATGGGTGCAGATCTTTCTGCCGTACCAGAAGAAATCCTCGAGGTGGACCAGATGGAGGAAATGGAGGCAAAGGAGGCGACGTAATAATACTGACGGATCCCAATCTCGTAGGATTGAACCACCTTAAAGGACAATCAATAGTTAAAGGAAAAACTGCAGGAGATGGCGGTTCTAATAATAAAATGGGGTTTGACGGAGACGATGTGTCAATAACTGTTCCTCCGGGCACAGACATTTACGA
>JACQRL010000256.1 GCA_016206485.1 Planctomycetota bacterium
GCTACAAGGAGTTGATAGACAAAAAATAATGTTCGCAAATTTCAATGTTATAAAATAGTGAAATGTCCGGTTTATTAACAAGTGAAATGTCCGCTTTCAAAGCGGGGTATGGTAATATGCTTTGCATAACTACGGAGGTTAAATATGCAAGTATATTATCCAAAACCCGCACTGGAGCGGGCAATGAAGGTTCAGGAAGTAATCTTACGGGCAATAAGCGGCCAGATTCTCTGGATGGAGGCCGCGGACATACTCGGTATAACAGACAGGCAGATGCGAAGGTGGAAGCGGCGCTATGAGATATACGGCTATGACGGTCTTTATGACAGGCGCAGGAAGGTCCCCAGCCCGCGCAGGGTGCCGCTTGAAAAGGCAGAGAAGATATTGAAACTATATAGAGAGAAGTATTTTGATTTTAATGTCTCCCACTTTTACGATAAGCTGCGGAATGTCCATGATATGAAGATGAGCTATAACTGGCTAAGACTCGCCCTGCAAGGCGCAGGCCTCATAGAGAAGCGCACCCGGCACGATAAACACCGCAAACGCAGACCAAGAAGGCCGCTTGTGGGCATGATGTTGCATATGGACGGCTCACCCTGTGACTGGCTTGGCAACGGCACAATGTGCGACCTAATCCACGCCTATGATGACGCCAATAACAGACTCTATGACATAGAACTGGTAAAAGAGGAAGACGCCATTACCTGTATGAGGATGCTTAAGACTGTCGTCGAGAAGAAAGGTATATTCTGCTCGCTATATACAGACAGGGCAAGGCACTTCTTCGTCACAAAGAAGGCCGGAGAGGATGTATCCAAGGATAATCTAAGCCAGATAGGAAGGGCTCTGCAAGAGTTAGGCATACACCCTATACCAGGATATTCACCTCAAGCCAGAGGCCGCTCAGAACGTCTTAATAAGACCTTACAGGGCAGAATCCCTCAAGAATTGAGATTAAGGAGCATAAAGACCATAACGGAGGCGAATAAATACCTAAAGACAGAGTACCTCAAAGATCATAATAAAAGATTCGTACGGAAGCCGGAACAAAAGGGCAGCGCTTTTATGCCTGTGCCAAAAACAGTGGATTTGGATAAGATCTTCTGCTTCAAACATGAGAGGAGCGTAAATAACGATAACACCATATCGTTTAATAACAGAATCTTGCAGATAGGCCCCTCAGAACTCAGGGTATCATTCGCGAAGTGCAAGGTAATGGTCTATGAGCACCTGGACGGCTCTATAAGCGTAGGATATGGCCCTCACATGATAGGCTATTATCCGCCTAAGAACTTATACACAAATTCACACAATTCACAAAAAGAAAAGGTAGCCAAAAGAAAAAGGGCTGCTACTATTATTAACCAAAAGCGGACACATCACTTGTTAGAAACAGCGGACATATTGACATGTTAGTTACACGAAACTAAAAAAGGATTGTATATCTAAAAGAAAGAAGGTAAAATATGAATGGCAATGATGCCGGTCTAATTATTACGCCTATACAGGCAAACGAGGTAACAATGGGACATTCCTATAAACATATAATATCCAAAATAGGACAAGAACCATTCTATACAAATAAGGATGGTACTTGCACTCTTTTTAAGGGTGACTGTTTAAATATTATGGATTCCATTCCGGCAGAGTCCATTAATATGATTTTTGCGGACCCGCCTTATTTTCTGTCAAATGGAGGCATGTCGTGCCATGCTGGTAGAAGGGTCTGCGTTAATAAGGGTGACTGGGATAAATCGAAGGGTATTGAGGAAACGCACAAGTTTAACATGGAATGGCTTAGGAGATGTCAGAATATTTTAACAAAAGATGGCACTATTTGGGTAAGCGGCACAGCTCATATTATTTATTCTATAGGTTTCGCTATGCAGCAACTTGGGTTTAAAATTCTGAATGACATAGCTTGGTACAAAATAAATCCCCCGCCTAATTTATCGTGCCGATATTTTACGCATGCAACTGAAACAGTCCTTTGGGCGGCAAAAAATAAAAACAGCCATCACTACTTCAACTATCCTCTAATGCGCAAGATGAATAACAATAAACAAATGCAGTCTTTATGGTCCATAACTGCGCCTAAACCGGATGAAAAAATATTCGGAAAACATCCGACACAAAAACCCATAGCTTTATTAGAGAGAATAATCCTAGCTTCGACAAAAGCGCATGATATTGTACTTGATCCATTTACCGGCTCATCCACAACAGGTGTTGCTGCCTATAGACTTGGGCGGTATTTCATAGGAATTGACAATAATAAAGAATTTTTAGATTTGTCCATAAAGCGTTTAAATTATGAGCAACGAGGCAAGCATAACGTAAAAGAAGAAATAAAAAGCGTGGAGAAAGCCATTGAAAGAGTTGCCGCTGTATAAAAAATATTTGAATACTACCACCGTAGGTGAGATAATCAAAAAATTTCAGGATACGCTTCTTGAATCTAATATGACTTTTTCATATTTTTGTGACTGGGGCAAAATAAAAAAACATGTCGACAAATATACTTATGAGATCAACATATTGAATTATCTTGTGGGCGCGGTTAACGTAAAAGAAAAATTAAACGAGATACTCAAAAAGAATCCAGAAAC
>JACQRL010000298.1 GCA_016206485.1 Planctomycetota bacterium
GGTTTCTTTTGGTAGTACGGTATAGCTTGCTCCTGTATCAATAAGTATACGTTTTAACTTAATTACACCTCTGTTACCAGTTAGCTCAATGTCAGCATACATATGTTCCATTATATAGTATATCTCATGTGTTCCGGGTCTCAATTTCTTAAACGTATGTATTTGTAGGAATTTATCTTTTGCTTTGACTATCTTCTCGCTGCTACTTGATACTGTGTCCTAACTTCTATCTTTTGATTTCTGTCTCTTGATAAATTAATCCGTTGCTTTTACTATTTTCCCAGTGCTGGGGATGCCGTTGACAACTATTGTAAGTACATAATGGCCATTTAGATGTAGGGTTGAAGGCGCTGTGAATGTCAGACTTGTTCCAGCCTCCCAACCGGTTGTTGATGTTGTAAAGATGCGGTCATCGGCTTGTCCTGTATGATAGCCGCTTTGCGATGTTATTCGTTGGAGCAATACTATTGGGAAGTTAGTTGCAGATGAGCCGAATCTGCTGAATGATCCCTCGGTTTTCCCTTTAAAATTTGTCCCGGTTACTGTAGTTGACGCGCCTCTTGTAATGCTAACTGGAAATGAACTGGAGGCGTTTACGTCGGTAATTGTTGGTTGTGTACTGCTGGCTATTGTTCCGATGTAGTCGTAAAGCTCTATAGTTTTTAATGTCGAGCTTCCATTATATCCGGCGATTGCCATCATTTTGCCGCTTGTAAATACAAGAGCATTATGTTGATATCTGATTCCAGCGAGACTTCCGGTAAGAGTCCATGTTCCAGTGACAGGGTCATACAGCTCAGAGGAACTATGAACGGTAGTTCCATCATAGCCTCCGCAGATTAATACTTTTCCATTTGGCATAACCACACCGGCAAGCTCTTGTCTGGCAGTTGCCAAACTTCCTGTCAATGTCCAGGTTGCTGTGCTTGTGTCATAAAGTTCACAGGTCGAGAGTCTATTGGTTCCATCATATCCACCTACGACGATGACTTTTCCATTTGGTAGAACCGCGCTGAAGTGTAATTCTCTACTGTTGTTCATGCTTCCCGTTGTTGTCCAGGTCGAGGAGTTATATAATTCGCAGATAGATAATCTATTGGTGGCATCAAAACCGCCAATAGCTAAAACATTTCCATTTTGCAGTAATACCACAGAATGATAATATCTGGCATTTGACAGACTTCCGGTTAGTGTCCATGTAGCGGCATTATATAAGTCACACTTTGAGTAAGCGGAAGTGTCATCATATCCCCCTGTCAACAAAACTGTCCCGCCGGTTAGCAATACACTTGCGTGCGCATATCTTGCGCTTGATATACTGCCTGTGTATGCCCATGTGTTTGCGCTGATACTGTATAATTCGCAATGGGCAAGCGGACTCCCTTGCCCTGTGCTGCCTATCCCTCCCGGTGCTAAAACTGTCGCGTCTCCAAGTAGTATTGCATTGAGTTGACGCCTATGAGTATCAAGACTTCCTGCTATTGCCCACGTACTGCTAGTATAAGTGTGAGTTATCTTTCCGCTATTTTCACCGCCTACGGTAAATGGTTTGTCATTGGTGAGCAGTAATGATGACTGTTTCTGTCTTCCAGTACCTAGACTGCCGGTTAGTGTCCAGGTACCGTCAAATTGTCTGTAATATTCACAGCTTGTAAGATTGCCGCCTCCATTTTGTCCTCCGACCGCTATGATGTGTCCATCATACATTATTGTGGTTCCATGGAATACCCTTGCTACCCCCATCGCTGTTGCAGATGCAAATGTCCCGGCTGAGGCGCTGTATATTTCAGTGGAGGATAGATAGCTTGCGCCGTCATAACCTCCTGCAACAAGAATATTTCCGTTTATGAGCATCGCGCTTCCTGCGTACACTCTGGCGGTTCCGAGCGACCCCGTATACGCCCAAGTGGCGTTTGTAACATCATATTTTTCACACGTACTTATTGCGGTGCCGCCTGAATTTCGACCACCCATTACTACCGGAGCTCCATCAGTCAGCATTGTTCCCGAGAAAAATCTCCTGCCTGTATTTAGGGATCCTGTCGTGGTCCAGGTGCTGGAATTATATAGTTCGCAAGTGGATATTGCTCCGCTACTGTCTCCCCCTATTGCCAGAACTTTGCTGTTTTGCAGACTCATGGCGAGATGGCCTCTTCTTGTCCCACCCAAACTTCCTGTGTATGCCCAGGTTGAGCTTGAATATAATTCACATGAAGACAAAAAGCTACTTCCATCCCATCCGCCACTTGCCAATAGATTTCCGCTAGTATCAAGCATATTTATACCGTGAAAACCTCTGCCTACATTCATTGAACCGGTTGCCGCCCATGTATCTGCGCTGACGTCGTATAACTCGGTGGCACTCAACCACTGGTTTGATTTATATCCACCTGAAACTAGTACTTTCCCGTTGCTTAGCATAGCCCCGGAAAAATGCCATCTGGCATCTACCATACTCCCGCCGCTGCTCCAGGCTCCTGTAGTCTGATTGTACAACTCGCTTGATGACAATATGCTTGATCCGTTGTATCCCCCGCAGATAAGTATTTTCCCGTTTCCCAGCTGAAACATTCCCGCAACCTTCCTGGCACTTGATAAACTTGAAGGGGTCATCCAGGCAGGATCAATAACTATTGGGTAGGTTGCACCCGCACCGTTTACATGAAGCTTTATGGTAATGCTTATTCCATTAGTTATTAAATATGATTCTGTGCTTCCTGAGTGAGATGTTGATGTTACGCTCTGTGCTTGGATGTCAGTGATTGCCCAGTTTGCCAGGACCGGATTTGAAGCAGAATCCAGCGCCTCCGGGACTCCTATTCTGAATCTCGTCTCATTTTCATCTCTTAGCTCGATATATCCATCATCAGTAAGTCGTATGTTTTTGACCCATTTCTCTAGACCGATCTGATAGAAAAAATCTTGTGTTGGTGTACTTGCGCTGTTTATTATTAAAAGCTCCTCTACTTTGTCGTTCATTCCCATAATGACTGCCTGTATTTCTTCGCCACGTTGATAAATTAAACTGTTTTCTCCCACGCTAACGAGACTGCTTGCGCCCATGTATGACACATTCATCCCGTTTCCATTCCAATTCACAAACATATTACCCGTATTTAAGTCGATTTTTGCGTTGATTGATGCGGGTGGATACCAGTTTTGCTGTGCTTGGCCGGATTCTCCTGTAGTGGATGTGTTTTGCGACGTTTGTCCGGAGCTTGTAGTTGGAGCAAGACTGGGTCCAAGCTCAACGATATTATTGTTATTACTGTCATAAACAAACTGGCGCAATTGGTTTTTTAAGGGGTTTTCTGATTTCCCTTGTGTAAAATCTGTAATTTGTTTGGCGTTTGATATTGTTCCCAAAAGGTAGTTGCTGCCAGTAATAAAATCCAGATCTTTGCCATAAACATCTTTAAAATCGTTTTTGATCTGTTCTCTGGTTTCCTTTACTGACAGATTAAATCTTGCATTTTGGGTAATTGTGGCAGATGTTTCATGTTTATCAGATAGATTAGTAGGATTTGTATCTGAATTATCTTTGTTTCCAGATGTCTGATTGTCATTTTGTATTGTTGTTTTGTCAGATGCTTTACCGCTTCGAGTTATAGATTCGTAGTTTAATATAGATGGGTACTGTACAATGTATTGGGTCTCTTCATAAACTGCCAGTTGTAGTAAGTGAGTGCCTTTAGAGTGTAGAACAATCAAGGTAGTTAGTAGAGTTGTGGATAGTAGTCCAAGAAAGAATGAAGGACTGCTGAATTTGGTAAGTAAAATGTTTATCAATTTCATAGGTTTTTAGTCGTTGTGGAAGCGCATCTGTCGCATCCTTTGACAGCAAGCGGTTTTATATGTTTTAGTTTTGTTCTTACCGCCATAATTCCTATTTTAATTTGTTTCTCATGTTCTTTTAGAGATAAGTCGAGAATTCTTTTATATGAAGTAGTTGATAGATACTCAATTAATTCCGTGACTTGTCTTGATGTAAGCTCACATTGCCAGGGAAAAGGCTCCTTGTTTAAAGCTCGCGCGAGGTGACAGCCTCTGTTGGAACAGAGATTGTAAAGGCTGCAGTCTTGGCATTTTTGCATAATATAATTAGTTGTTTTGAGAAGTTGTTCAGGTTTAAAAGTCTTGTTTATATTTCCTGCCATAAATTCATTATTAACAAAGTTGTTGTACATGATTGAATGCTGGCATAAATATATGTCTCCATTTGGGGTGACTGAAATCCATCTGTTTCCCTGAGGACAAACATAGTGGTCTTGGGATGGAATAAACAAGATTTTATAGATGAGAGCTCTCATAACCTGACTTGGAATACAGTGGGTATAGCCGCTGTTGTTGTCTGTTCCCTGTATTTTATCAATTCGCAGGAAATCACTGACAAGTTCATTTGTCGCAACGTTGGCGTAGCTACTTTTTTCATGTTTTATTGTTATTAAGTTTACGAATGTAAATGTATCTCTCAGGTAGGTGTAAAGCTCTGCAATATCAGTTCTGTCTATTTTGTTTACAACACAGGTAATGTTTGTTTTCACGTTATAATCTCTGAGCATTTTCATATTATTTGATATTTTGGTATAGCTGCCATTCCCATTTAGGTTAACTCTGTACTTGTCATGAATGTTCTGCGGCCCATCAATGCTTACAGTAACCGTGGAGTTATTGTCAGAGAAAAACTTGCACATTTGCTCGTTCAGCAATACCCCATTTGTATGGATCTGGAAATCAAAGGAATAATTTACGTGGCAAGCTTTGCAGTATTTTACAGCCTCTTTTATAGTAGAGAAATTCAATAATGGTTCCCCTCCATAGAATATTATGATAAGTTTGTTAGTAGTCGTATTTGATATTAAAAAGTCAATCGCTTTTTTTGCGGTGGCTGGAGACATATATTCTTCATTTGTATATTTACCTTTATTAACATCACAGTAAGCGCAGTTTAAATTACAAGAATGCGCAAC
>JACQRL010000299.1 GCA_016206485.1 Planctomycetota bacterium
ATATATTGCTGCGGTAAATGAGGCGCATTGTGAACTGACTGTCCGTTTTCTTAGAGCCGGTAAGGCAGTTATGTGTGAAAAACCTATGGGGATTTCATTGGATGAAGCACGTAAAATGCTTATGGCAGAAAGAGAGACCGGCTCCTTTTTGCAGATAGGTTTTGAACTTCGGTATTCTGAGCTTTATAAAAGAGTTAAAAATTGGATAGAGGCAGGATTGATTGGACAGCCGCTTAACTCGCACTGCCAGTATTATTGCAGTGAATTTCATAAGAAAGGTTCATGGAGGAGTGAAAGCAGAGGAACGTTAATCGGAGAAAAATTGTCGCATTATCTTGACCTGCCGCGCTGGTGGATTGGTGATGAAGTCACAGAGGTTTTTTCCATGCATGCTCCTAACTTTATTACCTATTTCAACCATCCGGATAACCATCAAATTAGTTGTAAATTTGCCAACGGTGCGGTCAGTACATTAAATTTTATTATGGGTATAGCTGAGACAGATGGTGGTGATCCTCTTCAGGATGTTCTGGTAAAGCAGGCGGATGACGGACATGCCCTGAAATATATTATTTACGGGACGAAAGGTGCGATTGAAACCGATATTTTCCGGAGGCGTATTCGGCGATGGGAATTTACCGATGGTCCGAAACAACTGGAGAGCAAGTTAGTGGAGACAATAACTTTTACTAAAAATGAAGATAGTGAATGGTTTCACAACACCTATGGCCAGAACCAGGCTATTGCCCGGCTGGTAGCAGAAGGTAAAAAACCGGAGAATCCTGCCTCTGACTCTTATGAAACCATGAAACTCTGTTTTGCCGCTGAGATTTCAGAAAAGGAAGGAAGAATCGTAAATCTATCAGAACTGGAATCAAAAAACTCTGCCAGGACAATAGAATAATTCTACAGGGATAGAGGGAATAGTAAGGTGTCAAACACAATTCAATACCACGTTGATGAAAAAGGCAACTTGAGAAGCGGACTTTACCTTAAGGGAGCAAGAATAATTAAGCCAGGGTATACGATTATCCTAACGATTAAAACAGAGTCTGATAACGTTGTGCTGAAGGCAAAAACCCAAAGAGACGGTTTTGCTTATTTTCAGTTCAATATACTGGATTTTATTATCGCTGCCAGGGAACCTTTTCAGATACGGTGCTATACAATTATTAACAGGAAACAGATTAGTAGTCCATGGAGTGAAGTTTACCGGATGCCGGATTGGACACCGTCAACTATGGGTAATAAGAACAAGATATCTCTTTACGGCACATGGAAATCAAAGCGTTGGCCTTTCAAAATGAGAGAGGAACGACTCATTGCCCCGGATTACAATGACCAGAAATGGACAGAGGCAACAATTCCCGGAGCTTTACATCTGCGCCCGGAGTTTGATATTCCCGACCCCCAAAAAAAGGATGAAATAAAACTTACTCATATAAATCAGGATGACGGATTTATTGTACGGAAGAAATTTATCGTCCCGGCTTCATTTAGAGGTAAAACCATACTTTTAAAGACTGAAGGGATTTATCCGGGCGGGAAAATCTTTTTGAATAACAGGAAGATTGGAGAGGTCTGGACTGGACTCAGTCCAATAGAAATAGATATTAGCAGTAGTTGTCTTATCGGGCAGGAGAATACACTGGCAATACGCATATATAGAAGACATCCCTTTGTGCATCTTGACATGCCGCGCTGGGTTATGGATTATTGCGGTATCCACCGTCCTATTACTATTGAAGCATTCCCCAGATGCCGCATCAGAGACCTGTATTTGAACCCAACACTCAATGATAGTTATACAGCAGGTATTCTCAATGGTAAAATCGCAATCACGAATGGTGAAGACCGTGCCGCGATTATTACCGCCGGTATAAAAATTTTTGATGGCAACAGACAGCATCTGGTGAAGACCCATAATCTAATCAATCAGAAAATTGCTTCGGGTGAACCATACACAGCGAATTTCAACCTTATAGTTGGGAACGTCAAATCATGGTCTTGCGAAAAGCCCAATCTTTACTATGCAGAGATCACGCTAAAAGAGAATGGAAGATTAACTGAGGTGGTAACACAAAGGATTGGATTTAGACGGTTTGAGATGAGGAATGAACGCCCATTGTTGAATGGTGTTCCAATCAAAATAAGAGGCATCAACCGGCTGGAGTTTCATCCTGAAACAGGCTTGGCACAGGATGAAGAATGGCTCAGGAAAGAGATATTCATGCTCAAGCGCGCTAATATTAACGGGGTGCGCACGCACTTGAACTCCTGCCATCGTTTTATTGAGTTGTGCGATGAACTTGGTTTGTATGTTATCCAGGAATTGCCGTTGGACTGGTGTCCGGAGGAGATTACTGATATTAATGTGCTGGGTGTTTTGCTTCATAGAATTCAGGCTTCCATCATTAGGGACAGGAATAATCCTTCTGTCATTGTGTGGGGCGTGGGCAATGAGAACCTTGTTCATTCAGACTCGGAAGATGAAAAGACTGCCTTCTGGACCCATGAGCGGCTCTTTCACCACTGGTGTAAGCGGCTCGATCCTGCAAGACCTACAATGTTTCCGCCGGCAGGCCCGTTATCTGATTTCTGGTCGTATGTCCAGGCACAGATAGGTGAAATCGGTGATGTTCATTACACTTTAGCTCCAATCAAAGAACTTCAAAAGACTGGAAAGGCGGTAATTTATACCAACTGGAAAGACAAGTATACCGTCTCAAAAGAGGAACTCATAAAGAACGGCTGGAGCGGGGTGTGGTTCAGTTCGGAGTACTTTTGTTTCGG
>JACQRL010000270.1 GCA_016206485.1 Planctomycetota bacterium
ACATTATATAAAATAGTTTTAAATTTAATGTTTTAATTTATGCAGCTCATTGATTCATTTAAAAATATCTTTAAAATCAAGGATCTTCGCGACAGAATATTTGTCACACTGCTTTTGGTAATAGTGTTTCGTTTGGGTACACATATACCATTTCCCGGAATTGATGCTGAGGCTGTACTTTCTTTTGCAAAAAGACAAAGTGAAGGGTTGGGACAGTTTTGGGGCTTTTTGCAGGTATTTTCAGGCGGCGCATTTGAAAATCTAGGAATTTTTACCTTGGGAATTATGCCTTACATCACTGCATCAATTATAATGTCACTTTTGACAAAAGTGTATCCTGCACTTGAAGAAATCGCAAAGGAAGGTACTACAGGTCAGAGAAAAATAGCTCAATATACAAGACTTTTAACCGTTCCCATAGCAGTTGTGCAGGCGAGTTTGACTTATACTTGGGTAAAAACAAGTGGAGCCGGAATTTTTGTCAACTCAGGTATCATATCGTATCTAATGTGTGTATTTGCACTTGTCACTGGAACGTTGTTTGTTATGTGGTTAGGGGAACAAATAAGTGAACATGGTGTAGGAAATGGAGCCTCCATACTTGTTGCTGTAGGTATTCTTGACAGAATGCCAGCTTTAGCAGGACAGTTTAGTTCAGCGGTTAAATCTGATCCTGATGTGATAAACAAAATAATTGCGCTATTAGTACTTTGGTTCTTGATGATTGTTGCAGTTGTTTTGATAACACAATCTCAGAGAAAAATTCCCGTACAAAACCCTAAGCACTTCAGAGGCAGAAGAATTATGATGGCTCAAAGAAATTATCTACCTTTAAGCATAAACGCAGGCGGTGTAATGCCGGTAATCTTTGCGTCCAGCTTGCTTTCTGTTCCATATCTTCTTGCAAATATTCCAGGTTTCGCACCGATAAAAAATTTATTTCAACCAGGTCAGTTTTTTTATCTCTTCTTTTATATCGTATTAGTATTCTTTTTCTCATTTTTCTGGACATACTTGATGTACAAACCGGATGAAATGGCGAACAACCTAAAGGAATATGGAAGCTTCATACCTGGAATCAGACCAGGTGATAACACTTCGCATTACATAAATTACATACTTGCAAGAATTACAATGTTTGGTGCAGCATTCCTTTGTTTTATCGTCCTTGTCCCAGATGTAGTGTCTGCAGCTATGGGCATGACAAGATATCAGGTAAGTTTCCTGGGTGGAACTGGGATACTAATTATCGTCGGAGTTACCCTTGATGTATTAAGAAAAGTTGAATCGCATCTGCTGTTACATCACTATTCAGGATTTGCTGGATCGACACCTATCCGGGGAAGAAGGTGATCAACTCAGCAACTATTTTCTTAGGACCACCAGGTTCAGGAAAGGGAACACAGGCAAAAGTCATCTCCAGTAAAATTGGAGCTAAACATTATTCTACAGGTGATATGCTTCGTGACGCTGTAAAAAACAATACTGATCTTGGAAAAAAGGCGAAAGAATTCATGTCTAAAGGGGAACTTGTCCCGGATAGTCTTATTTTAAGTTTAATAAATGAAGTTTTTTTGAGAGACAATCCTAATCGTTTCATTCTCGATGGATTCCCAAGGACAGTCAATCAAGCTTTAGAACTAGATAAGTTATTGCAAAAGATAGGAAGACCATTAACTACTGTCCTATATTTTGACATTCCAGATGAGGAGGTCGTACGACGAATTACAGGAAGAAGAACTTGCACCAAATGCGGAAGCAATTTCCACATAGAGTTTAATAAATCAAAGAATGATGGAATCTGCGATAAATGTAATGTTAAGCTTATTCTGAGGGATGATGACAAGGAAGCTACGATTCGAAATCGTTTAAAGGTCTACAAGGATTCAACATCTCCATTGATAAACTTATATAAGGAAAAAGGGATTTTAAGAAAGATTGATGCGTCAGCATCAATAGATTTAATATCCGAAAGTATTATAAAATTCATCTCATAATGGCAATAAAATTAAAAGAGAAGTGGGAAATAGAAATTATGAAACAAGCAGGCGAAACCGTAAAAAAAATTTTCAAGGAGATAGTTCATTTAATTAAACCCGGGGTGACTACTCTTGAAATTGACGAGGCAATAAAAAATATTATCTACTCTGATGGAGGAAAGCCTACCTTTCTAAATTATAGGGGATTTCCTAAACATAGCTGCATATCTCTGGATCACGAAGTTGTCCATGGTATTCCTTCAAATGACAGAAAAATTGAAAACGGATCACTTCTTAAAATAGATGTTGGAGTGACATATAACGGTTATATAGCTGATGCCGCCAGAACTTTCAAAGTAGGGCAGATATCAAATGAGGTCTGCAACAAGCTCGTTGAAGTCTGTTCTAAGGCTTTAGAAATAGGGATAGAAACAGCAAGACCATTTTCTAAACTTGGGGATATCGGTACAAATATAGAAAAATACGTTACTAATAACAAATTCTCAGTAGTAAAGCAGTATGTTGGGCATGGGGTAGGAAAAATACTGCATGAAGATCCTCAGGTCCCAAATTTTTCGCTTAATCCTGATAGTTACTACTATAATTACCAATTAAAGCCAGGATTATGTATAGCTATTGAGCCGATGGTAAATGAGGGCGTTTCTGAAACATATACTCTTGAGGATGGGTGGACAGTTGTGACACAAGATCATAAATTGTCCGCACATTTTGAGGATACGATAGCGATAACAGAAGATGGTGTAATCAATTTGACAAGATGATGGATAAGATCAAAGGGTTAACAACAAGCTATAATTTAGAAGTTCAAGAAGAACTTGGGAGTAAAGTCACTTTAAACTTTGGACCACAACATCCTGCAACACATGGGACACTTAGGTTGATAATTGAACTCGATGGAGAAAATATCTCATCAATAGTCCCGGAAATTGGATATTTGCACAGCGGTTTTGAAAAACAAATGGAGTATATGACATATGACCAATGTGTGACTGTAACTGATAGAATGAATTACATGTCATCAATTTGCAACAACATAGGATTTGCTCTTGCAGTTGAAGCATTCATGGGAATAGCTACACCACCTAGGTGTTCAAGAATTAGAACAATCCTGTATGAACTTGGGAGAATTCAAGATCACATTGTTTGCGCTGGTTTACAGGCAATGGACTTAGGTGCATTTAGCGTAATGTTGTGGGCATTTATAGAACGCGAAAAAGTTTATGATATTCTTATTCAGGTCACAGGTGGAAGGCTTACTACATCATATACACGTATAGGTGGTCTCGCCAGAGATGTTCCGGATGACTTTGTTCCAACAGTAAAAAAATTTATTGATGGAGCTGAGAAAATATTAGACCAAATGGAAGGGATGCTTACTGACAATCAAATTTTTGTAGATAGAACTAAAAATATCGGGACTATTTCCAAGGAAGATGCGATCTCATTTGGCCTTACTGGACCATTATTAAGAGCTTGCGGTGTTGAATACGATATTAGAAAAGCAAGACCCTATTTAGACTATTCTCAATTTGACTTTAACGTCATAACTGAACAAAATGGAGATTCATACGCCAGATATAAAGTAAGAATACGAGAATGCAGGGAAAGCATTAGAATTATTAGGCAGGCTATAAAAGACCTTCCAAAAGGTAATTATTTTACTGACGATCATAGAATTACATTACCTCCAAAAGATACACTCATGAAGACTCCTTCTGGAATGAGCTCAATGTACTCTTCAATCGAGGCATTAATCTTTCACTTCAAACACTTTATGTTTAATCATGGAATAAAACCACCAATCGGAGATTTCTATTATGCTACTGAAAGCCCAAATGGAGAACTTGGTTTCTATATAGTAAGTGACGGAACACATCGACCTTTTAGAATGAGAATTAGGCCTCCTTCTTTTTATAACTACCAATCGTTTACATCCATGACAAAAGGGCTCTTATTGTCTGACTTAGTTTCAATACTTTCAAGTTTAAATATTATCGCTGGTGAACTTGACAGGTGATAATCATTTCGATTCTTCCTGCTTAATTATTTCTATAACTTCAGATGCTCTATCACATACCAGCAATTTATTTCTTGTTTCTTCTTTGCTCAGCAATAGTGCAATTTGACTCAGTGTTATTGCATGTGTTTTGACGGTAGAACTTGGAACAATGAAAAGAGCGATTATTGTTGCATAGTTGTTGCTATCAAACATTAGACCTGAAGAAGCAATTCCTAACGCTATAAGAACATTTGATATAGAGCTGACAGTAGCATGTGGAATTGCTACGCCATTTCCTACGTAAGTCGATGATATTCGTTCCCTGCTGTTAAGAGATTCAATACACTCACGAAGCTGTGTTTTTGAAATATTACAATTTGATGAAGCAGCTCTTGACAGCAATTTAATAGCTTCCCACTTATCTCTAACACTTAGATTTAGAACAATTTGCTTTTCTGTAAGAAGATCAGAAAGTTTCATTGTAATA
>JACQRL010000014.1 GCA_016206485.1 Planctomycetota bacterium
AATTTTTTCAAAAAAAGGGGGATTTTTCACCTCTGTTACTATTCTAAAATCACTAGAGCGGGTAGAGGGAGTCGCCACTCGCACCTATTTCATTCTAAACTTAATGATTTTTTTATCAAAACTATGCGTTTTGGAGCGGGTAAGGGGAGTCGGACCCCTGTCTGGTGCTTGGCAAGCACCCATAATAGCCGTTATACGATACCCGCGCGTTGAATATATTGTCGTGCTTGTTCAATCCATTCTAACAGCTGATGCTTGTAGACTGTACTACATACATAAATCTGCGCCGTCCCATATGGCAATGTTCTTTTTGTGGATCGACCTTGAATATACTGACTTTTCATAAATCTATCAAGTGGTATGCCAACCTTTTCTGACCAGTATCTACGTGATTGTAAATCCTCCAAGTCAGGATAGAGAACGAGAAAAATTTTAATCTTCGAATAGATTTTTGGCAAATAAGTATAAAGAAACTGATGAAAAAATTTCAAAATCATTGGATCAGAATTCGAGATTCGGATTTTTCCATTGGAAAGTTTGTTGTCTCCTTCCCCCCAATAAAGCATCAATCCAGCGATAAAGATTTGATCCTTAAAATGCTTTTTAAAATTTAACCGGGCTTGATCTCGATAATTTTGATAGAGTGTTCGCCGGCGCTCCCGCGCTTTATCTGTGATTGCGATCATTCTAATACGGGCATTCTGATTCTGAAGCTTCGTGAGCTTCCGTGTAATCGCATTGGACCATTGATAATCCTTGAGCCAACCAGCCAGTGTTGCCTTGGGCACGCCGATCATTTTAACAATAGTCCTGTAGCTCCTACCTTGCCTTCGAAGCTTTAAGGCTCGCTCTTTTAATGTAAGCATATGAACCCTTTAATACTACGTTTATAGTATTGCATGGTGGTTCGAAACATGCACGTTATCAATGATCAGTAATGGTATGTCTTCCGCTGAATAATTGTAACTGCTCTATACAATTGTTCAAGTAGAAGAATCCTAGCAATCTGGTGGGTGAATGTCAATTGGGATAACGTCATTAAAAAATCTGCTTTTTGTCTTACTTCATCACTAACACCAAGCGGTCCGCCTATAATAAAACAGAGATGAGAGCCCCGTTCTCCCATTGCTTGGATATTCTTGGCAAACTCTTCTGACGAAATCTGTTTGGCATCAAGATCCAACAGTATATACGTAGCATCAATGGGTAAGCTCGCGATAATTCTCACAGCTTCTTGCGCGAAAACTCGCTTTTTATCTTTTTCGTCTTTAAACGCTTCCTCTTTCAATTCTTTGATGGTGAATTTTGCGTAGGGCTTCAATCGCTTCAGATATTCCTGCGCCGCGTCTCTCCAATAAGATTCCTTGAGCGAACCGACAGCAACAATGGTGATACGAAACATAGTTATTGCAATAACACCGCACGCGCCGGAGAGCCGTCAATCTTTTGGAAGGCAAGGGGAAGGCATACAAAAAAGTAATTACCCTCTTTTACGTTTTTCAAATCGAGCCCCTCAATAATCACAATGCTCTTCTTAAGGAGTGATGTATGAGGACGCAGATCAGGGCCGCCACGCTTTTTCACAGAAAGTGAATCAATGCCAAAAAGCGTTATTCCTTTCTTTGCGAGATATTCTGCCGCACCCCCATCAAGATACACATAGTCATCATAGAACTTTTTATAACCTCTTCGCGAGTTACTGGTTTTGATGAGAATACGCTCGCCTTTTTTGATATTATATTTCATTAAATCTTGTATTGTGACTGCTTCTTTCACTTGTGAGAAATCCAATACTCTGGCTATGCCAATAAATTTCGATAATGTTATCTGGTCAAGCGTCTTCCCCTTCTCAAATATATGAGAGGGCGCGTCAATATGCGTGCCGGTATGGGAACCAATAACGATTGTCGAATAAGTTGATGTTACACCTTTCTGTTTTATAATTTTCACCTTGGGATTTCCCGGATACGCAATCATGCCCTCGTGAATAGGTAAAGATATGTC
>JACQRL010000258.1 GCA_016206485.1 Planctomycetota bacterium
AAATTATACGTGTTTAAAACGATTATATTTGAAAGGACAAAGAAACTATCGCTAGATGTCCTTAAATTCACTGATGAGCTGCCTAAAAAAAGATCATTAAGTATTTTGATAAACCAATTAACAAGATCATCTACATCCATTGGCGCGAATTATAGGTCAGCTTGTATGGGTAAATCATACGCAGATTTTATTGCAAAGCTGTGTATAGCACTTGAAGAGGCAGATGAGACTATCTATTGGTTGGAGCTAATAAAAGACTATTGTGTTAAAAATAATGATGATACTGTTAAAATGCTTTTACGTTAGTCTAATGAACTTAAAGCTATTTTTATCACAAGCATTAGAACGGCGAGAAACAATAAAAGTCGAGCCAATTTTAAAATTTAAATCTTAAGTGCCGTTTCGCAATTTCCTCCACAGATTTCTCAGATTAAGGAGTCCGATGACACAGATACTAAAATCAGTCTAAACATTTTCAACCAGTGTAATCAAGTTTTTACTCGGTGTAATCAGCGGGCTGCATGAATTGTACGAAAAATCACTTAAAATTTAAAATTGAAACCCATTCTTCAGCCGGAGTGTAGCTAACCCTTCTAACGCTGCCGTTAAATCTGGTGAAAAGTGATTCAGGAAATTCCGCATCAGTAATCGGAACTCCTTGCTTCGTACTTTGACAAACAACAAAATTTTCAATCTCAACAGCATCCTTATTATCACAAAACAAACACCCTGAATCATCTTCCCATCCTGAAAGACACAGACTGCATGTATATTTATTGTTATATTTAACGAGAGGAGGGTGTCCGCATGCAGGGCAACATCCGCGCTTAACTGTATTGTGTATGTGAGAAGCTGCTCTGACCTTCTGGCTCGAAGATGAGCAGCCTGACGGACCTCTCAGCTCCACATCTGGTCTTGGAATAGAATAACAGACCGTCGCCATCGGCGCGGCAATTGTTCTGAGCAGAAAAAGAGATTGATTGTTCAAATCGAGACGTTTTCTCAGTATAAACATCAAAAGTTGTTCAGTTCTTTCCTGTACTGAAAAACGCGCAAGTCTTATAGCCTCTTTTTTCATAACTGACGGAAGAGGGATTACCGCAAGCTCCTTTATATAAGTTGAAGCGAAAGATGCGCTTGCACCAAGTGCAGCGTCAGTTATTGGCCTTTCTTCAACAGCGATAAGTTCATAAAGTTTTTGAACCAGCTTCAGTTGGAGTTTTACAAGGCATAAGAATGACTCCTTCTCTGTTATTGATGAAGCTTCGGTGCACTTTAGATATTGCTCCCAAAATGAAATCTCAATCGTCATTATTCAATTTTAACCTAAAAATTGAAACTTTAAACTTATAAGCCATTTACAATAGGCTTTTTTACATTTTGAATAAAATCATCATTATTTAAATCCAGTCAAATCAAACCCAATGGGCTTAAAATCTGCTTTATTCTTTAGCAAATGGCTAAAATCTTGATGACAAATTGTAATGAGTCGATTAACTATATTGAAATGCAAAGAAATAAGATGGCGATTTCGTCATTATAGAAATGAATAAAATGTTAAATTTTACTACCAGGAGGCTGGGGATGAAAAAACTGCTGTTTGGACTCTCTACAGGAGTAATCCTTATTACATTCAGTTCTAATAATCTTGAACTTGTAAAAGGAACGCTTCTTATTGGAACACAACGTCCGGCTGTAAGCAACATAGTCGGAATAATGCCCGCAATCAGCAGCAACTTTCAAGGTCAGTACATGGTAGTGGATGACGGTGGTTTTAATACTATTTTTGTAGATCCCAACAATATCAATAATATTCTCGGAATCATAACAACACTCGGAGGATATTCACGCGGCGCATTCGGAATACAGGAAAATATCGGACAGGTAATGGATGGAGTATTCATTGATGATGGCGCAGGCGCTACAAATTCACAGCAATACTGCGTATTCCATGTAGAAAATGCCAACACAAATACAACATTTGGTTCTGGCGGTGCGCTTAAACTCGACAGGTTCAACAGTGCGCTGCAAAAAATCGGGACATCCATAGATATTGATACCAGAACAGGATTTGATGGCGGGAGTTATCAAACTACCGGCTTTGACAGCGTTGATACTGATTATGATACTTCTAGAAATATTATTGTCACTGCATACAGCGCGCGCACTCCGGAAACTGCTGGAACTACAACGATACTCGCCTCTGAAATATTTATACAAACAATACGTGTAACTAATACAGGGGTAACAATCAACCTTGATACAGAACAAATATCACCTGATCCCGTTTCAGCTCCTCCTCCGACGAACATTATTATGGGCTTTAAGCCTATGATTACCAAGACTGCCGGCGGCATTTATTTATGTACATATAATCAATACACTTTTTACTACACGGGAGGTGCTTCGGCTGCAAACAGGCCTGTTCATGCATCAACTGACGGAATTGTCGGAGTCCGCTTTACCATATCTTCTACCGGTGTGATAACTATACTTGATTCAACACCATTTCAAATTGCGCAGAACTCAAATGTGATGAATGGATACATCGGACCCGTCGGCGGAGGCGGAGTAAATGATGGATTCTACGATGCAACTATGCAGGGAGATATTGGATTCTCGAATGGATTCTTTTATGCCGCTTACAAGGACATGGAACGAAAATTTATCGGAGCATCCACAACACCAGTAGACGTTCCTTTTATACGTTATAAAAAAATCACGCCCGGTTCTTCGTCAACTGTGAAAGCATCTGTTAGTCCTGAGTCTACCGCAAAGGGAACAGACGTGACGCCAATTACAACAACATCATCATCAGGATTCGGAGAGCAGGGATCAACTCAAAACATCCCGACTCAACGACATCCGCCAACAATAGCCGCCGGGAACAGCACTATGCTTATGGTGTGGTCACAGGAAAAACTGCCTCATAAAACCAATGCATTACTTAGCCATGAAGTCAGAGGCAGACTGCTCGATACCAATGGAAGCATGATAGGAAATGAAATCAGAGTTTTCAGCAGTATTCCTACAGATGTAAGAAATCCTATTATTAAATTCTCTGCGGGCAGATCAAAATACCTGATAAACGCAGAACGACGCATTATCTCTTTCTATACGGATGTTAATCAAAATAACTATACCGTGATTGCTGCTTCAAATATCCTTGTCAAAGAATATGATGAAGGAGGATCGGGAGGAGAAATTGCAGCTACAGATTCTAATGCTCTATCGCAATTCGGAGAGACATCAGTCTCATTACCACCAGTCATTGGTCAATTTGCAAACATTGTATTTGACTATCTGCCTGCATTAATGATAGGAAGCGGAACAGATGTATTTTCTTCATACGCTTCATTTAAACTAACTAAAGATTCCCCTGGAACACCGGCAACACAAATAAATCCAAATGCAAACACCTTAAGAAGCATTATGGTAGATAAAATCCCCACCTCAATATCAGGGACATCAACTTCAGGCGGCAAGAAGAGTAAAACAATTTGCTACATAGCTACATCTACAAAGCTTGGGACCGCGAACAATGCATTTAACAACCTGCAGGGATTCAGATCCGGTTACTTATCCAATACACCGCTTGGGTCTACGCTCAATCACATATATGGCAATGTCGCTTCGAAGACTGCCTATATGGTGACAGGAAGCAGGGATGTAAGAACAATTCTCAGTCTTGTTGTGTCAATGCTTTCATCAGGAATGATTATAACATTGGCTTCAATCACGCTGGGTCTGCTTGCTGTTAGAAGGCGCTTCTCTGCGAGCAAGTAAGACAGAGTATTTTCAGTTAGGCAAACTTCACACTGCCGGCAATCGTTAATATATTATTGAATTTCACGCCATATGTTACATGCTACATGCTGCGTGATTTATTTGATGTAAGGAGGATCTATGGGTATGAATATGAAAAAAATGTTCTTCTTTCTCTTACTTGCTCTAATAGCAACAAAACCCGCTTTTTCTCAGGATGATGAGGGCGAAAAAAGAAAGGGAAGAATTCTCGACAAAATAAAAAAAATTATCGAGGCAAAAGAGCAGAGAATTCTTGAGGAAATCGAGCAGTTTCTGGATAAAAAACTAAACAAGACAGACACCACCTCAACAGACACAAGCGGAAAGCCATTCATAGGATTTCTTCCACAGGGAATAGGCGATGATGAGCTTGAGGAGCTACAGGAGGCTAACTTTAACGGAGGAGTTAAGATCAGCCAGATTATACCGGATTCACCCGCAGAAAAACATGGACTTAAACCGGGCGACATACTTGTAAAATACAACTCGACCAACATAGAAAGCCCTGCAGATCTTATAGCTGCAATAAGCAGGAATAAAATCGGTGATAAAGTAGAACTCTCAATATACAGAGATTCGCAGATATCCACAATTAATCTCGTCTTGGGGAATCAAAAATCAAGACACACTGAAACAGTTAATGAAGATGATGATGAATCAGAATCAATTGAAGAGCTGAAAGAAACTATAGAACAACTCAAAAAACGCGTTGCAAAGCTCGAAAATGAAAACGCCAAGCTTAGAAAAGAACCTCAAGGTAGAAATGGAACCAGAAACCCCAGAAAAGATACTCCTGAGCCTGTGCCGCAAAAATCAAAGCCGTACATCGGAATTCAGATTGAAGAGCTTTCCGATAGTGAAACAGCCGCGGTTAAGAAGCTAAGTCACACCGGCGGACTCAAAATTACAGAAATAGATAAAAATTCCCCTGCTGAAAAGGCAAAACTGGCTATCAATGATATCATCGTGAAAATAAACGGAACCGCCGTTGAATCGCATGAAGATGTAGAAAAGATTGTGAAAGCGCTCAAGCCGCAGGACTCGATCACAATCGATATAGTGCGCGCGGGACAGGCGCAGTCAGTGAAACTTACTGTCGGAACCGGCAGCAACAGATAAACGGATTAAAATGAAAGGATTAGGCAGGGTGAGTATGTTCAATCTAGACAATAATGGATAATACTGAGTACAATTTAAAGGAGACTATTGAATCTATCTCCAACGGAGATCAAGCTGCCTTCAGAGAACTATATGACATATACAAGCAAAAAATATTTTCTATCTGCTACTCAATACTCAGAGATTCACATCTGGCAGAAGAAGCGGTCCAGGACAGCTTCATAAAAATTTATAACAAAATCAGCAGTTATGACAAAACAAAGAACTTCGAAAGCTGGATCAGCAGGATAGCAGTTAACAGTTCTCTCGATATCCAGAGAAGGGTGAAAAGAAACAGAAAAATCCTGATGCAGGAACATGAAATGAACTCTATATTTTATTCATCTGATAGTTCACACGACAAGCTCGATAAAGTATGGGATGTGCTGGATAAAATCCCCTCCGAATACAGAATACCCCTGATTCTCAGGGATATACAGGGTCTTTCAGGGGAGGAGGCGGCACAGGCGCTTAACGTGAAACATGAAACGCTCAGATGGAGACTACACAAGGCCAGACAGCTATTTAAGGATATCTGGGGACAAACATGAAAAGGGTCGTAATACGTATATGTAGTGTGTATGGAGGTAGAAAATGAGCTTAGAAAATGGCGAGGAAAAGATGAATAACTGCGGGTTTAGCGGGAAAGTCCAGGATTTTCTGGATGGCGAGCTTTCCGAACCGGAAAAGCTTACTGTAAGTTCTCATGCCCGGGAATGCGCTGTCTGCAATGCAATCATAGACAATGAAAAAGAACAGAGAGAGCTGCTTGCGTCTCTTTCCACTGCAACGCTTGCGCCGGAAAGATATGAGATCAGCTGGGATAAAATAGAATCAAAGGTATACCGCCAGAGTTCCTTTTCACCCGTTTACAAACTTATGCTTGGGACTTCTTTTGCGCTCCTGACATTGTTCGGTATCGGAATAGGATTCATCGCAAAGTTTGGTTTCGATATAAAAAATATCAAAGCTAACCAGCCCGCATATTCAGACTCTTATGGAATGAGTGATGGTACTGGACGTGCTGTCCCAGCAACAATGTCAGATAATTCAAGTAACTACTCTCCCGAAGCAATGGAAAGAGCCATAGGAAACTCCAAACAGAATTACGGACAGGGGCATATGATAATCATCCCTAAAGAAAGTCATCAAAAACTTATGAATCTGGAAAAATCATACAACGAACTTCTTGAAAGATACAACACAATTAATACACAAAATCAGGTCAACTGGGAAATACTAAACATGATGATCCAAAAATCACAGAACCTTCAGCCGCTTCCTGCCGAACACAAGAAATCCAAAACTGATAACAAGGAGAAGAAGGGGGAAAAAGATGAAAGCAAAAAATAGCATTCTATTAAAT
>JACQRL010000259.1 GCA_016206485.1 Planctomycetota bacterium
GTTTTATTTAAGCTCATCAGTTTAGATAAATATAATTAATTTTATCAAATGTAATATTTGATCCATCAACTTCAATTTTTAACTTACTTATCTTATTTAGCAAGTTATTGTCTTTTGATGAAAATCTTCCATATAATAACGAGATTGATCCGTTCTCTATCCTTACCCAACTTTCCTTATATCCCTGATCGTTGAGCTTTTTTATAATCTTATCATAGAATGACAGGAAACGATTTCTGTCCTCAGGTGTTTTGTAACTAATTGTGTTTAAAACAATACTCGAAACCTTAACTGAGGCAGATGACTTACCAACATAAAAAGAAATCGAAAGTATGGCAGCGATTAATCCCAGACCGATTACTAAACTGACAATTTTTACCACATTTGGAGAAATAGTCAGGTTTCTTGGTGAACCAGTGCTTACAGGAGAGTCGACAGAAGTCCCCTGCTCCTCTTTATTTCTTACAATTTCCATGAAGGTAGGTACTCCTTTTTTCTTCATTACAGAAGAAAATAGTTTTGTATTTGTAAAATTCAACTTAAATGAGTCTGAATATTGAGAATTTTAGCTTCTGGCGAGGTTAAGTCTCATTTTAACGGATAATCTTTTCGTGGGTCAATACAACCGTACTTGTTTATAAATGATTTTGTGGATAGTTACGACATTAATATTAAAATGTAATGTCAATGTCTCGTTTCAGACAAGCAATATTGTTATTCTTTGTTTTATCAGTGATTCTCTTTGCTGATGCGGAAATCTATGTTCCGCCGGGAACAACTGATGAAATAATAACAGGATTTATCCCTACTGTTAAAGTCACAGATCAGGATAGAGTAATATTGACAGGTTTAGGACCTGAAACTAAGAAAAAGGAGGAGCCGAAAAAAACTGCAGTAGTAAAAAAACTGCCGCCGATACTGCCTCCAAAGGCGCCCCCACCTTTCAATGTTAGCTTTGAAGAATTACTTGGGGTAGCGTCAGCTGACTTCGATATAGAATATGCAGATGTTGCATCTATAAGAATGGGAGCTGATCCTGTGACGGCAAAGATCACTTATAAAGCTACAGATTATGATGTGATCAAGGCAAAATGTGATGTCTATTTCAAATGTTTCACACGTGTGCTTATGAGACTTTTTCATAACAACCGCATGCTAGATCGTGAGGACACATATTATCTCACGCTGTTTGGAGATCCAGCCGGATCATTTCCTGCATCTAATGAAGTGTTAAACAATTGGGATAATATTGTAGGGCCTTTCTGCAAGAACGCACTTGCTTACATTGACCCTGAAACACAAGAGCCTAAGCTGGATGAACTGGCGGATCCGTATGAAAACATGGTCAACAAATTAGTTTTCTACGAAATTCTTATGTACAGCCCTTTTACAGTAAGTGTGCCATTTGCGCCAAGTCTCGATAATTTTTCTACGGATGAAATCTATAGATACATAAAAGTGTTGTCTACACATCCTAACAAAAGGGTAAGAAGAAATGCCATTTATTACCTTGGGATGATGCAGAAGTATGAACCATTGGATGATTTATTCAGAGTTTTAAGAAATACCGCTGACAAGGTTGAAAAATGTAGGGCTCTGTTTTTTTTAACACAGGCAAACTTTGATGGATTGGTTGATTACTTGCTCGAACAAGTTGCCAAAGAGGGTGATCCGATATTTGAAGTTGCGATGCTGAACTCTTTGAGAAAAATGCGTGACATAAAGGCTTTTCCTGTATTAGTAGAAAAGCTTTGTAATGCAAGGAGTGACTTCGAATATTATTTTGCCGTTTTAAAGGCATGCATCGCATGTCTGGATAAATCAGATAAGAAAGTATTCCAACGTTTTGTTGATAAATGTAATGAGCTTAGAGCCTCCTTGCGTGAACAGGAATTTATCAGGGATCCTCCTTTGCCAAGACAAAAATATGCCCAACCTCCCCCTACTTATCAGGCAGCTTCGCGATTTAACGCCCTTGATCAGGTATTGGAACTGGGATTAGCGATTTGTGGTGACTATTCTTGTGATAAAAAAATTGTTGAAACTTTAAAAACGTCGCAGGCATCTTTTTCAAAATTTACCGGAGAAGTTGCCTGGGCTTTGGAACTTGCTCTCAGGCGCTGGTCGGTTTTGACGCGTATTTTCGTTGTTGAGGAACTTCCTCAGCTCGGCGAAGATGGGAAAACGTTTCTTCATAAGCTGCTTACGAGCGGTTATGAACATGATTACGTGCTTTTTAATGCGCTTGATGTGTATGCAAGAGCCTATCCAAAAGATTTTAGCAGGCTCGCTTTCGAGATCCTCGAAAGTGATGTAAGGGTTACAATTAAAGATAGAACCATAAAGGCGCTATATTATACATCCAGCTATGACAAGCGGGGGAAGAAAGCGCTGCTTGAGATAGCAAATACATACAATCCCAGTCTAAGCGATGAAAATAAGCACCTTATTTCAATTGCGGTCTTTTATTTAGCGAGAGAAAAGCTTATTAAAGATAAAGCCTTGATTCCAATAATAGAAAGCGAGTTTACACGAACTCTAAGAAACCCCAAGTTTTCACAGGATATGGGTATTTTCTATATAAGGTTTCCGAGGACTAATAACCTGCTTGAGGTTGCACTTGAAGCTTTAGGATCATTAAAAACACCCAAGGCAGAAAAAGCTATGCTTAAGCTTGTTGATGATAAAACAAATGAGATCCATATAAAAAGACTTGTTGTAAAGACTCTGTGCAATTTTTCCTCAAAAGGAGTCAGAGAAAAACTGTTTCAACTTCTTACTGACCCTGACCCCTGGACGCGATTAATAGCATATTTGTCTTTAGGAAGAATTACGAGGGTTGATCACAGAATAGACTGGTTTTTTCAGGAGCCGTCAGCATTAACAGCCCAGGTTGAAGAATACAAAAAGAAAATAGTTGAATACGAGAAACTAAGCAGCAAAAAGTAATCCCAATTTTAATGCCTTATCCACACTTTCAGATCTTTTTCAATCAGTTTTAATTTATTCAGACATTCCGAAGTTGTTGTGTATAAATAACAAAATTTTGATAATTTTTTCGTAATTTCATTTGTTGCGCTTTTTTCAAACCATTGCATTAATCCCGTATAGTAACCTTTGAAATTGAAAATTATGACCGGGATGTTCGAAAGCCCTGCCTGTTTGGCGGCAAGTACATGAAAGAGCTCATCGAGCGTTCCAATTCCGCCCGGAAAGACTACTACACAGTCAGTTTGAAGAAGTAATGTTTTTCTTTTAGTTATGTTTGGTGTAATAGTGAGTTTTTGTATTTTTTTGTGAACTCTATACATGAAATTTTTAAATATGATACCTTTGATTATACCTCCGGTTTCAAGGATGCCGTTGGTGATACCTCCCATTACAGAAGGAAACATTCCGCCTCCATTTTTGACTGCCCAGTTGTTTCGTGCGCATTCAACGCCAAACTGATGGCAGAGTTTTAATAAATCAGTTGGAGTATCAGGTGAGGATGATCCGAAAACAGTAACTGTAAATTTACGTTTAAGTGCTTGAAGTTTCTGTTTCTTGGATTTTATTTTGCGGTGCTGTCTTTTTTAAGACTGTTTAATGATACCTGGAGAGAAGATTTAATCCTTGCAACTTTGTTTTGGTGGAATATGTTCTTTTTACCTGCCTTATCAAGCAGGGTATGAATGATTGGAAGCAGCTCTACCGCTTTGGCAAGGTCTTTATCTTTGAGATATTTGTGATAGAGTTTTACCCTGTTTTTGATCTGTGATTTTCTTATCTTGTTCTGAAGTTTTCTTTTCGTGGATTGCCTCAGTCTTTTTAACGCATTTAATGTATGTGCCATATTATTTTAGTGTTTTAATTTTTTCCTGCAGATCTGCAATTTTTTTCGATACATCTTTGTAATTTATATTAACTTGTAGTATTTTCTTGTGCATGTCCATGGCTTTTTCGTAGTTTTCATCATCTGCGAAGCAGTTTGCCTTGTTATACCATATTTCAAGGAGTAATTCCTGATTGTTACAGATGCCCTCTGCAGCATCGAATTGCCTATGAGCAATATCATAGATTTTCTTCTTCTGAAAACAGATTCCAAGGTATAATGTCGATCTTACTTTGTATTTGGGATCTTTAATCGCAAATTGGAATTCTGTGATTGCATAGTCGAGTAAGTTTGCCACCAGATATCTTCTGCCGAGCTCATAGTGCGCTTGCGAGTCGGTTGGCCTGTCCTTAACTCTTCTTTCATATGATGAAATTTCAAATTTCAATTTTTCTACTGCAAATTTCTTCTTTTCTTCCGGAGTAGTTGCCGCGTTCATCCTGTCGCCCAGTTGCATTACTGCACAGTCATCAATTTTATCTTTTATAATGCTGTCTTCTGGCGTGATACCGGACGCTTTTTGATACCATTCAGAGGCGGATTTATAGTCTTTAAGATAATCAAAGTAGAAATCTGCAATTTTCTTTACTATCTTCACATCGTCTGGGCTTGACTTTAATTCGGCCTTGAATTTTTCAATGACTTTTAAAACGTCTTCTTTTGTTTTAATGAGATGCTGCATCTTTTCTAATTCTTCCTGCTTGTCTTTATCCTTAATTATGTCTCTGTACGTACGTGCGGTTTCAAATCCCTTTTTGAGTGTTGTGGTGGCAGCGAGATCTCGAATCATTTTGTCAATTTCGCGGTCGGTTGGAATTAGTCTTTTGACGACATCAAAGGCTTTTTGAGCCTCTTCTACCATGTTTTTTTTAAGGTATATAGCTCCAATTTGTTTGTATGCATCGGCGTTTTTCGGATCTTTTTCAACAATGAAACTTGCTTCTACAAGAGCTCCATCTAGGTATCCGTTTTCGACCAATGCTTTAACAAGGATAAGTCGTACTTTGTTGTTGAATGGATCCTCATTGAGATGATGTTGGGCAAGTTCAGCTCTTTTTTGCGGATTTCTTGTGACAGCAAGTTCTCCTGACAATTTAACTCCTTTAAACGAGAGACTGATTTTACTATGCTTTTTCTCGGCGTTTTTGATTGTTGCAGCGTATAATAGTTTTCGAGCATCTATGTTGTCAGGGGTAAGAGTAACAACTTGTGCAAGCAATTCTTTGGCATATTCATATTGTTCTTTGTTAAAGGCAAATTCAGCTTTCTTTAAAAGGTTATCAGCAACGGACATTTAATTGATTATAGTTATTTAGTTACTTCGGCAACTTCTTTTTGAATTCTTTCAAAAACAATCTGTTCTTTCTTAACGAGAACATTGAATCTGAGATTTTCCTGCTGAATGTTCTTCAATATTTCATCAGAGAGAGGATCTTCGAGATATCTTTCAATGGAGCGTCTAATCGGTCTTGCTCCAAATTCAGGAGCATACCCTTTTTCAAGTAAGTAATCGATAGCATCTTCGTTTACATTAATATGAATATGCTTTTTAATGAGGCGCTCTTTCAGATATCCAAGTTCAAGTTTTACAACATCTCTCAAATCTTTTCTGTTGAGCGGTTTGAATACTATTATGTCATCAATTCTGTTTATAAATTCCGGTCTGAAGTATCTTTCAACTTCTTTGGTCAGTCTTTCTTTCATATCTTTATAATCAATTTCATCATCGGATTTTCTGAATCCTAACGGCGTCTTTCCTTTTATAAGCTCGGCGCCGATATTTGAAGTCATAATGATGATTGTGTTTCTGAAATCAACGTTTCTACCGAATGAGTCTGTTAATCTCCCCTCTTCAAAGATTTGTAAGAGCATGTTGAAAATATCAGGATGTGCTTTTTCAATCTCATCAAGAAGTACGACGGCATATGGTCTTCTTCTTATTTTTTCTGTAAGCTGCCCGCCCTCTTCATATCCTACGTATCCGGGAGGCGCACCAATGAGCCTGGACACACTATGTTTTTCCATGTATTCCGACATATCAATAGCAACCAATGCATCCTCAGTCCCAAACATAAATTTTGCCAATGCCTTTGACATTAAAGTTTTACCGACGCCTGTAGGACCAAGGAATACAAATACTCCCATTGGTCTCTTCGGGTCCTTAAGTCCTGATCTGGATCTTCTGATCGCTTTTGAAATTGCTTTGGTTGCTTCGTCCTGGCTTACAACTGTTTTGTGGAGCTCATCCTCTAGTTTTAAAAGTCTTTGTGCCTCGGAATCCTCTATTTTGGTTAATGGTATTCCTGTCATCATGGAAACTACTTCATGAACAATTTCATCATCAACCGTTCCATCAAAGTCTTTTGATTTTTCCTTCCATTCGCTGATTATCTGTTCTTTCTTCTTTTTAAGCTGGAATGCCTTATCTCTTAAGGAAGCAGCCCTTTCAAACTCTTGCAGGCTTATCGCCTCATCTTTTTCTCTTTCTAACCTCTTTACTTCTTCTTCGAGTTGTCTCACATCAGGAGGAGGAGTAAGAGAGTTTAGGCGGACTTTAGCGCCTGCCTCATCCATTACATCTATAGCTTTATCAGGGAGATGTCTTCCGGTTATATATCTGGTTGACAGCTCTACACAAGATTTTAAAGCGATATCTGAATATCTGATTCTGTGGTGCGCTTCATATTTATCCCTAAGACCGAGCAGTATTTGGTATGTTTCTTCATCAGAAGGCTCATCAACTAAAACAATCTGAAACCTTCTTTCAAGGGCGGAATCTTTTTCAATATATTTTCTGTATTCGTCTTGTGTAGTTGCTCCGATACATTGAATCTCACCGCGCGATAAAGCGGGTTTCAAAACATTTGCAGCATCTATTGCGCCTTCTGCTCCGCCTGCGCCGACCAGTGTGTGAATTTCGTCAATAAAAAGAATTACATTCTTTGCCCTTTTGACTTCATTCATAATTGCCTTGATTCTTTCTTCAAACTGGCCTCTGTATTTTGTTCCGGCAACCATAAGTGCAAGGTCAAGAATAACGATTCTTTTATCCTTTAAAACTTCCGGAATTTCCCCTTTTATTATTTGTTGCGCGAGCCCTTCCACGATTGCAGTTTTACCGACGCCTGCCTCTCCAATGAGTACAGGATTATTTTTTGTTCTTCTTGATAAAATCTGGATCACTCTTTGAATTTCTTCTCTTCTGCCTACAACCGGATCAAGTTTGTTATCCCTTGCAAGTTGAGTAAGATCTCTTCCAAAAGTATCGAGTGCAGGAGTTCTGGATACCCTCCCCTTGGAGTGTATTTTTTCATCAACATCTTGTGGGAGCTCAACACCGAGTTCTTCCAATACTTTGTCTCTTATGTCTTCAAGCTTGATGTCCATATTCATCAGCGATTGCGCAGCGATGCCTTCACCTTCTCTTAAAACTCCCAAAAGCAGATGCTCAGTGGCAATTGCGTTTTGACCTAACTGCTGAGCAATTTCACCTGCAAGTTCTACAACTCTTTTTGCTCTTGGGGATAACGGAATCTGCCCGAGCGTTATAGTTGGGGTTGCAGCTGGCTGAGCAAGTTTTTCTATTTCCTGTCTTATTCTTTTAAAATTTACTCCGAGTGATTGAAGAACCTTCGCAGCGATTGATTGACCTTCCTGAAGTACTCCAAGGAGAATATGTTCTGTTCCGATTACATCACTGTTTAGTCTTTGTGCCTCTTGCCTGGCGATAGACATCACCTTTCTGGCTCTGTCAGTAAATCTGTCAAACATATGCGTTGTTAATCATATACGCTCACATTTAAACAGTCAATAAATTAAGGGTAAGTAGTATTGAGGAGTGGATAGAGTCACGATTAATTAAGTTGCACGTATAAGATCAATGAATCGAAATTGCTTATGTCTTTTAAATTGTCCAAGTTTAACACATACGGGAAATTTAAAGTTAGGAGCATCATAACAGAATGTGTGAAATTCACCTCTTTCTGCACAGGGGTCTACGCTTTTTGGCAGATCGTTTAAAAAGTCAAGGTCATAGTCGCGCCCTAGAAACTTTCTATCAAGTTTTGATCGGTCTATACAGATGATTTTTGCTTTTATTCCAGCACTAATCATCTCCACAGCGAGTTTTGAAGGGTTCTTTTTCCATAAAGGAAAATACCATTTGAGCCCTATCGACTTCAGATTGGTTTCTCTATATGTCCTTATGTCTTCCAGATAGATATCTCCGAAGATTATTCTGGTGATCCTCTTTTGTTTAGCTTTTGAACAGATTTCCTTCATTCGTTGTTCATAGACGTTATTTGGGCAAGGATATGGAATATCAACCTTCCATATTGGGAGTTCAACCGATTTGGCTTGAAGTTGGAGGAGCTCATATCTGGTAGAGTGCATTGCGACCCTCGAAAATTGCTTATTCACCGTGGTTAATAATCCGCTTACTTTGAATTTCTGGAATTTTTGAGTAAGAAAAAGTGAGTATGCGCTGTCTTTACCTGTACTCCAGGAAATAAGAGCGCTCTCTTTTTTATCTTGATCAAAGGTCATTTTTGTTCATATTAACTTAGTAAGTGGGGGAAGTAGTAAACTACTCCCCCCTTGTCTAGAGGTTCTGCAGAAATTTGCAGCTTGAGTTCATCCAACTCACTCACTGAATCTACTATAATTATTCCCCCAGTGTCGAAATAATCCCAAATAAGTAAGTGACTCCGACCGAAGGGAATCCTAACACATCCTGGTATTCAACGTCGAAAACATTATCCACCCTCGAATAGAGCGTAAGTGTTTTGTTTACTTTATGGGTTATAGCCAGGTCTGTTTTGACAAAGTCATCTACTGTTTCCCTTGAAGGACGTGTTGCCAGGAATGTAGAATCTCTTCGTGATCCGGAATATGTGAGGTCAACATTACAATTCCACTGATTCCACATGTAATCAAAATTCAAATGAGCCTCATGTCTAGGCCTTCTGAGCAGCGGTTTTGTTTCTTCAAGTGTTGGAGATGACGGAGCATCTACGTCGAGTGTTCTTGTTGTAAGAAAAGTATATCCAATACCTGTAGTAAGTCCTCCGGTTTTGTATCTGAAGTTTGTTTCAATGCCTTGTGTAAGAATATCTCCTCCATTTATAAACTGTGCGGTCGGTGTAAATTGAAATACGATCAGGTCATTTATTTTATTTCTGAAGAAATCAACTGATGCGGAAAATTGTTCGTCGGAAAAGAACCATTCTTCGAACCCTATTTCAGTTGAAATTCCTCTCTCAGGATCAAGATCTTTATTTCCGAATGATCCAAAGTTTTGTGAGAGTGTCGGTTCTAGGATAGATGTCCCAACTGAAGATCTGACTTTTGCATCAATTGATTTGATGAAATATGAAGCGGCGATTCTTTCAGTAAATTTGGAGTTGAATTCCTGATTATCATCAAGGCGTATCCCTGAAACTATGTACCAGTCATTAAGTTTTAACTCATCCTGCAGAAAATATCCGACGTTACCTCTGTTTTTGTTGAGCTCTGTTACCGAAGTGCCGAAAACCGTTTTTAGTTCCGCCTTCTTGTCTTCCAGCTCGACTCCTCCATACAATCTGTGCTCAGGCGAAAAATTGTAGTAGCTGCCTATTTCAAAGTTGTTCCTGACGAAGTCAATTTCATCTCTGAAGAGTAGAGTGTCAACACTGTCTGGCTGATCACTGTTTTCTCTGTTTGTTATCAGATTTGAGTATTTAGTTACAAGCTGTATGCGTTCTGTTAAGAGATAGTCCAGCTGTAGACCTGTCAGTATTAAATTATCATGTCTGCCGGCGTTTGTATCGGTGGGCTGAAATTTCGTGCCGGCTCCATTGGTGAAAATATCGCTGTCATTAACGATAAACCTGTTAACAAGCTTTAGATCAGCTTTATTGCCTATTTTTCTTTGTATATTGGCTGAAAATTGCCTGTTGAAAAAGTCATTGTGTGGAAATTCATTTGCAAGTTGTTGCCATTGGGTCAGATCAAAAGAGTAAGCTGTGTCTGCCCAGGTTCCATTGGATGATAACCTTTCTTTGTAGGTGGAAAATTTTCCTATGGCAAGTTCAGCATCAAGTTTGTTTTTGTCTCCACCTTTTTTTGTTGTCAGATTTATTACGCCTCCAATTGCGTCTGATCCATAAATCGAGCTTGCTGGTCCCTTTGATATTTCGATTGATTGGAGATTGCTTGTATTAAGAAGATCGTATTCAAAAAACTGATTCCCGTCGCGTGAAATTTTAAAGCCGTCAATCAGCAGTAGAGTATGATTTGAATTTGTTCCCCGTGTGAAAATTGAGGTGATATTGCTCCTCGAAACTCCTGTTCTTGCGACATGAACCCCTGATGCTCCGCGAAGAATCTCTGTCACTGAATCTTGTCTTTGATTCGTGATTTCATTTTCATCGATAATTATTTCAGAAAACGGAGAATGTTTTTGATCGGTTTTGATTTTATTTATGCTCGAAACCTTCGATTCTTTTTTGTACGGGACGGGTGGCTCAGGTTTATCTTCCTGAGCTTGAATTAAGACAAGTGAACTAAAAACAAAGAACAAAACAACAACATTTCTCTTCATGTGAACCTCCTTAACTCGAGAAGTTTTGAAGTGGCTGTGTCCTGGCTTACGGATCGATCTACTTGTAAGACCTTCCCGACTTATGTCAGTGGTTTACCCCGTTAATTTCCGGGTACTTACTTTCGTCCCCGCTTACAGTTGCGGTACAGCGATGGATTTCCACCATCTTCCGTGATCCACTCCTGATTTTTTTTGTTAGAGAACAAAATTTCAGAGTGTGTTCTACATTTGTGAGGAATGGAGTCAATGTTTTTGGAATAATAATGGAAGTTTGAATTATGATCACACGAAGTTTTATTCACTAAATTGCGAACAATTTGACGTTGTATGAATGTACAGTGTACGATGTGTATTATGCAATGAAATGGGCACGGGTGGGTTCGAACCACCGACCCCACGCTTATCAAGCGTGTGCTCTAACCACTGAGCTACGCGCCCGTTAATCAGGATATAGTAGCTAGTTTATAGTAGCTTGCCAATAGATGAAAAGTTTTTTTGTTTATTCCAAACACAAACTTTAAATCTAAAAATATAATATGACCTTAGTGCTAGCTACTGTATACTAGCTTCTTATTGGTGGAGAGGTGCCAGAGCGGCCTAATGGGCCATCTTGGAAAGGTGGTGTTCCGCTTGCGGGACCGAGGGTTCGAATCCCTCCCTCTCCAACTCAGTTAACATTTCAACTTAGTACACTGTCAATGTCCAGTAATGTTCATTTATTGCATTATTGTGCAATGTACATTGCGTAGTGTTCATTGTTTTCGTCACTATCTTCAATTTACATTAAAAAGATAGTGCTGTTAATTTATTGATAGAAACCATGAGTGATCTTTCGTGAAATTGATGTAGATCACTGATTACACGGAGAA
>JACQRL010000260.1 GCA_016206485.1 Planctomycetota bacterium
CTCTCCTTTTTAGCTTTAGCGTCGGTGTGTACAAAGTAGCAGGAACTTCTTCCCGCATAATTTTATATTTCTTTATCTGTTCAGAGAGCGAAAGTGAGCTATTAAGCTCATTTATGCCTGCATCAATGTGGTCATGCAATTCACTGAGATCTCTATCTGTAAAGAGCAGCGCTGAAACAAATTTCCTGTTGTTTCCTATTATTACCGCCTCTCTGATACCGGGAAAGTTTTTCAATTGCGATTCAAGTGGAGTCGGAGCGACGTATTTCCCTGTACTTGTCTTGAAGAGATCTTTTTTCCTGTCAACTATTGAAATGAAGCCATCCTGATCAATCGATACGATATCTCCTGTATAAAGCCACCCATCTATAATAATTTGGGATGTATCCTCAGGCCGTTTGTAATAACCTTTCATTACATTCGGACCTCTGACAAGCAGTTCTCCATCATCAGCAGTTTTAACCTCAACTCCTTCAATAGGAGGGCCGCAAGTTCCGAATTTAAACTTCTCAATCCGATTCACTGAGACTACTGGGCTTGCCTCCGTTAAACCATATCCCTGTAAGATCAGTATTCCGATCTTCCAGAAGAAATTTTGCAGATGAGCAGAAAGCGCCGCGCCTCCGGATACAAAAAACTTTATGCGTCCGCCCAATTCCTTTCTAACGCGTCTCACGATAAACTTGTTAAGTATAGATTCAAAAACATTCAGCCTTTCGGAATTAATAAGTTTATCGAAACTTCGTTTTATGATCAAAGGCAGAGGGCTCAGCTTTACATATATATTCTCACTTATTTTCTCAAAAAATCTCGGCACAGCAGCTACAACAGTCGGTTTTACTATTTTTAGATCCCTTTGTACAGTATGCACAGACTCCGGATAAGCAATTGTTGCGCTGTCTAATATAGCAATATAGTCGACTATACGCTCAAAAATATGGCTAAACGGAAGAAATGAGAAAAGTAGATCTTCGTGAGATATAGCAAGCGCTTTTGATGATGCGATCACGTTGGAAATTATATTTTCATGTGTAAGCATTACACCCTTTGATACGCCGGTTGTACCTGAGGTGTACATAATCAAAGCAAGATCTCCGGTGATAACGCGCCGGTCAATTGTTTGCAGCGGAACATCTTCTTTCCAGTTCGAAATAATTTCTTTTTTGCTTAAAACAATCACATTGAGTTCTGCAACAGTATCTGCAGGTAAATCGGTTATAAAAAATTTTGAATCTGAATCTTTTAAGATAAAGCTGATCTGCGAAGGAGAAAGATTTGAATGTATCGGAACCACGACAACACCTTTCAAAAAACAGGCACAGTCGATGGCAAGCAGTTCAAAAGAATTATACATGCAGACTGCTACATGATCTTTCTCACTAACACCCTTATTATCCAGATAACTAATGACAGAGGAAACTAAACTTATCAAATCACTCTTGTTATAAGTTACAATATTATTTTCTGTGTAGATCTGTATCACAGAAAGCGGCCGTTTATCATTTAAATAAGCGAGATACAGATCCCGAATTGTATTGATATTATTCACAAACGGCATCCCAGAATTTTAGCAGATAGCAGATAATTGGCAAAAGTCTTGTTTTGCACAGATCGGGGTTTTATCTGCGTAATCTTCTTTGAATCAGTGATCAACATAAATGTTTTACGGGAGGCACTTACGATTACACAGATTTAGTCAGGCAGGTTTTTGCTCATTTCTCTCTTGTCTTATTTTTCTCAGTTTATATGCAAGAGGTATGGTCTTATATTTTCGGGAAACAAAGGCGGCGAGCAGTAAAATCAGCGCGATAATAAACGATGCTCCGATAAGAAGATAGATCCATTCAATCGTCGCGACTTGTTTCACAGGTTTTTCCAGAACTTTCAGACTATTCCCTATGAAAATTGCGGCGGTGTTTTTTGGTTTTTTCCTGTCCTGTGTATCAAATTCTTCCATTTTCATGAGCAATCCAGATATTTCGCATGGGACATCTATGTATTGAGCTCCAGATTCAAGTGTTTTAGTTTCAAATTCGGTGTTAGGTTTTTCCAGTAGGTAAAACCAGCAGGAAGTCTGTAAATGATCAGGTTTCACAATTGCCTGATAAACAACTTCTTTATTGAAATACTCTGTTGATTCAAGCTTATTCGGATAGAGCTGTATGAGCTGACCTTTGATAGTGAAGAATTTCCC
>JACQRL010000015.1 GCA_016206485.1 Planctomycetota bacterium
CTCGATTAGCGTTTCGACTAATCTGGATTTTGCTTTTATTTGGTTTTTTTGGCACTGGGTAAACAGATATCTTTAAAGGGTTTGCCGCTGTGCAATGACTTTCCTGATGACAGTTTTGTACAATCTTCAGACAGTAAAATGGTATCGAATGTCTTTCCATTCCTCTTGAATTCCATAAACCAGCAGCCGGCACTTATCAACCGAGGTTTCCTGTCTTCTGACTACAGTATTCTGAGTACTTCTTTAAGCTTTTATTCGTTAAAAAACCCTTGCCTGTTGCTATATTACTGTCGTTATAATACTATGGTTACAAGTCGCGGGTTACGGGTTACGAGTTTAGGGATATTTATTCTCTTGTTGTCTGCATGTTCAGTTCTTACCCCTGAAACCAGCCGGAAAAACGAACTTTTTAGGAAATTGGATGAATATGTTGCGCAGTATAATTACGCCCTGTCAAGTCCGAACAGAGATGTTCTTGGCATGGTTGAAGAGGAGCTCTCAAAGATTGCCAGAAAAGACCGGGAAGTCCTCGTAACCGCTCTTAAAGATTTCAAGAATGATTATGAACAGGGTTTGGCAGCATTTGCAATCGGATTTCTCCCTGAACCGGGGATACATGCCAAGCTGCTTCCTTTGTTGGAAAAGGGTTCCTTAAAAGTTAAATATAACGCCCTTGGCAGCGTCGGGATACTTGCTAGAAAAGGCTTTGCGAGGTTTGTTGATTTCGATCAAACGCTTTTTCTGAGACTGATGGAGGAACCGGATTATGAAATAATTTCCGGGTCTCTCTTTGCGCTCAAACACATGATGACCTCTGTTGCTGAGTCGCCTGAGATCATCAGCAGAACGCGAAAGCTTGTCTTTCATCCACATCCAAGGGTAAGAAATGAGGCGATAGCCCTTGTCGGTGTTGTCGGCTGTCATGAAGCGTATGAAGATATTATTAAATCAAGATTTGACTCGCAGCCGCTCATCAGGCGAAACGCTGCAGTTGCTGCCGGCATGCTGAAAATGAATGAAGCGGTCCCAGATCTTATAGAATTTTTAATCGATCCGGATACTGATGTAGTGAAAGCCGCTCACACATGGCTCGTTAAAATAACCGGCAAAAACTATGGACCTTCCTACAGCCTGTGGAAAGAAAGGTATACAGAATGGCTTGCAGAACTGCTAAGATATTATTCCTGCTCTGTTCATCCGGATCAGAAAGAGCCCGCATCCGGAAGGTGTAAGATATGCAAAAGACAGCTTATCCCTAAAGAAATGATTTATTTATGCGAAGTTCATACCGATGTTTTAAAAGGTGAACCCGGAAGCTGTCCTCAATGCGGGGTAAAACTCGTGATCAAAGAAAAACCCATAGAACCTGATGCACATTACTACTGCCCTGCTCATCGCGATGTTATAAAGTTTGAAGAAGGCAACTGCCCTGTATGTAGCAAACCTCTCCAGCGCAAGGGAAAGAGCAGCGAAAAGTAGGAAATAATCAACAACAATTATATTATTGAAGTAATATGGCAACTGACAGCAACGAGAAGGATAAGCTTCTTGCAGAATTCGAAAAGGGGCTTTTAGACAAAAAGTTCATATCTGCTGATGAACCAAAGGCAGAGCCGCCCAAACAGGAGTCTCCGGAAGCGGCAAGCACTGCACAAGAGGAAAACATGCTGATCGTAATAGATGACACAGAAAAGAATGCTGCTCCTGAGTCTGAAGAACCACCTGAAAAACCGGCCCCTCCTGCTGAAGAAAAACCTCAGATTGTTGAAACTCTTGACGATGACGCCTTGCAGGCAGGAGAATCGCAGCAAAGAAGAAGATTTATCAAGATCAGTCTAAGCGCTGCTGCGTTTAAAAAAATATGCGCGATAGCGGTTCTGCTTACGGGTTTGTATTGGTGTATCCTCGGATCTTATCATCAGGATCTTAATCTTATTTTGTATTCGCTCATCTTCATATTTGCCGGCCTGCTCTATATGAATTTAAACCTGCTTCCTAAGAAAGAAGACTCCTCATCTGAACAACCTGAGAAAGTGCCTCAAAAAACCGCTCAAAAAGAATCAACTGCGTAGGCTGCTCTTAATACTAAGAAATCTTTGGCAGATCTCTTCCACAGATTTCACAGATAAGATGCATTAACCCCCTTTTCACTCCCCATCTGTGTAATCACAATTTAACCTAAGAATCTGTGGCAAACAGCACTTATTGCCGAAGCTCTGCAAATAACTATGAGCTACGAACTTTGGGTTTTGAACGTACTTATTGTTAGTAGAGCTTATGAGCTATGAGACATTTAACAAATCTTTTCACAGAGGTGCAGAATATCCACAAAATCACAAAATAATACAAAAGATTCAGAGAATCAGATTTCATCTCAATTTCTCAGTACCTCAGCGGGCTTTCTGTGTTTCAGTGGAACTTTCGCTCAACACATGGGATAAACTGACAACCTTCAGCTTGCGGGCTTTCGCATCACATATATGATAAGGCGATGAGATACTTTTTTTATATTATTACACTGCTTGTAGCGCTTGATGCCGCAGGCGAGTTCACGATATATACCATCGATGGAGAAAAACTGACAGCGACCAAACTTTCTTTTGATGAGTCAAAAGACAAAGAACTCTTGTATTATGGAACAGAAGCGCGGCAGTTAAAAATAAGCAGGGTTAATTTCGTAGAAAACAACTCTGCCAGCATAGCTCCATCAGGAGATTTCCAGGTCTCACTTACGGATGGCAGCATACTAAATTGCAGCTCCTTTGTTTATGACAGGGGAACCGTAACAGTAACAAATCAGATATTGGGTGTAATTGAACTCAAAGACACTCTGCTGTCCAGAGTGATAGTCCGTAAAAATTTTCGTGAGGAATTCCTGGGGCAGTTAGCCGACCAGAACGAAGACATAGTGATCAAATCAAACGGAGATGTTTCTAAAGGGATTCTAAACTCCGCTGATAAAAATGAGATCAGATTCAACTCAAGCTCTCTAGGAGATGTCGTCTATAAGATTTCTGAAATTGCAGCTGTCTCTCTTGTCCAGCACAACAAAGATAATAACCGTTTAGGTTTATGGAAAATCGTATTTTCTGATCAGTCCAGACTTTTGGGCTCAATAAGCGCGATCACAGACAAAACTCTTACAATTAGGGTTATAAAAGATTTGGCGCTCTCAGTTTCCCTCGAAAATGTCGTATCATTTTCTTATGAGAACCCGAATTTCCGCTATCTATCTGATATTGAACCGGTTGAAGCTGTTGTGAAACCTCACTCGATTGAAGGATTACCGGAGCTTAAAAGAGAATATCAGAAGGATTTAAGCGCCAGAAAAACAATACTCTCAATCGCAGGGAAACGATTTTCTAAGGGACTTGGTGTCAGGGCTCAGACGATTTTGAAATATAAGCTCGGCAGAGAATATAAATTATTTCATTCCGCTATTGGAATTGATGACTGTGTTGATCTTTCAGCCCGTAAGTATGCAGATGTGAGATTTTATGTTTACGGGGATGATAAAGAATTATTTAAATCAGGCATAAAAAAGTATGGGGATGCCCCTGAAGAAATAAAAGTCAATGTAAGCTCCGTTAATATTCTGGAGCTGAGGGCAGATTTTGGAGATGTTCCTGAGGTGGGAGACTGGGCAGACTGGGCGTCCGCGCGTGTGACTAAATAATTCGTGATCCTGAATGATTAAAATATTACTCCTAATTTCCGTCTCGGTTGCTGTCATTTTATACCCTTCCTTTGAGATAATGATCTCTGAAGATGTGAAAATTCCCGTATATATCGATAATGCGCTCAAAGAGTCCATAAAACCTCAGGCTGTTTCATCTGCGCTGGATGTAGCCCCGTCGAAAATTGATGTCAAATACACGAAGGATGTCTTTTCATCTGTTCCGAATGCAGGTAATTGCGTTGTTGTCTCAGAGAAAAATTCCGGACTGCTTCCATATAGAGGCGTTATTGCGGTAGATCCGGGTATTTTTTTTGAAAATCCGTTCTTTGCGCGGATATATCAGCCTTTTTCAGTTGAGAAGGGGAAATTCCTTCTTGGTACTGTTGCAGTTGGCGCTCGCAGGTCGGGAAAAGCAAAATTTATCACGGATCCTGCAGACAACAAAGCTATTGTTGAAGCAGAAGAAGGAAAAATCGTTACGTATAATTACGAATTTAAAAAGACCAGAGATCTTTATTCAGGAAAACCTCCTAAGGTCAGCTATTATCTCCGGGACGCGGATTCCGATACTCTGTATGATTCTGAGGAGAAACAGGTTGTTATATCGGGATTTCCATCGGTATATATAGTTGGACAGGAAACGCTTTCAAATCTTTACGAGTTGGGAAGATCGGTGGGAGTTTCAATAAAGAATGTTGATGAAGGTGTTTTTTCTGACAGTAAAAAATTACAGGGATGCGACCTTTTGATTGTAACGGATTTACCTGAGAAAAATAAGGGTGTCGAAAAAAATCTTTCTGAATTTATTGAAAAGGGAGGCGCCGTACTTCATATTCCCTCAAAACTTGCTGAGGGATATAAAAGCGTACTTTCAGCAAGTTCATATGTGGTGTCTCAGAATGGATCAGACCAGCAGGGCAAATCTATATCCAAAAGCGAAGAACTTGCCAATAAAATTCTTCTTATTTTATTGATCGATACTTCCGGCAGCATGGCAGGAAAGAATCTGCAGATGGCAAAACAGGCATCATACGCGGCCGGAATTACTTTAGGAAAAGATGATTTCTTGTCGGTTGTCGGGTTCAGCGGAGATCCTTATATGGCGCTTACTCCTCAGCAGCCAAATAAAGTTGTACTCGAACGTTCACTGGCGCGGCTTTCAGCCGGCGGGAGTACGAATATTTACAATGCCCTTTCTGCCGCTGAGAAGATCTCGGCAGAAATCGATGCGGGAATAAAGCACGTGATACTGTTTTCAGACGGGCTGACTCCTCCGGCAGACTTTCTTTCTAAAATAGAAAAATTCAAAAAGATAAAGACAACTCTTTCGACAGTCTGCCTGGCAGTTGATCAGTTTGACTGGAGTCTTATGCAGCAGATTGCAAGTGAAGGTAAGGGAAAGAGCTCGATCTGTTGGGACAGCGATGATCTTCCTCAGATCTTTACTACTGAGACAAAAAGGATAGTGAATGAAAGGGAGGTAAAGGAAAAAGAGCCGACTTCCAGCGTCTCTGAACACCAAAATCAGATTTACAGTTTGATTAAGATGGCTTTCCTTCAGAGCGCAAATCTCGATAAGATTCGTGTTCCTGACAACGTGCGGCTTGTTCTGAATGAAAAAAGCGCGGGTGTCATCGGGATTAAGGATAATGACAGGCCGTTTTTGTGCCTGAAAAGAATCGGTTTGGGCAAATCATGTACACTGGCATTGAAACCGTCTGAGTTTGATCAGTTGCTCGGCTCATCAGAAGATTTTGCAGGGTTGTTTCTTGATCTTCTTTCTTTTTTAAAGAGCGGATCACTCGATATCGCATTTAATATAAAGGAATGGAAAGGGTTGAGAATACTGAAATTTCATGATGCATCAATTGGAATTGATGGGATAAAACCGCTGGATCCTCAGTCTCCATCGTTTGCTGTTCCTTCTCAGACGAGAAAAATTCGCTTAACAAAAGATAATAAAACCTATGAGATTTTGCTTCCTGCTCCGAAACAAAACTATTCAAACCCCGAAAGAGTGAAAACCATGGAATCTTCGATTCTGGTTCCGTTTAATGTAGATTTACGATTCATCTATTCAATAGCTGTAATCTCTTTTCTTATTTACAAACTATTCAGACGCTGGATTGTTGCCTAGATAACCAGGACTTCTAAAC
>JACQRL010000278.1 GCA_016206485.1 Planctomycetota bacterium
ATCTATAATCACAATCTGGTTTCGAGACGTTCTACAGCTAAACTTACTTTTATCCAGTTTACTCGGTCCTTCGACGAGAACCTCCTCTATTTTACCGATTCGTGATTCATTAATTTCTCTGGAAATTTTCCGTTGTATATCAAGAAGGTATAGATTTCTTCTGTGTTTCTCTTCAAATGGGACATTATCATCCATACCGAGGGCCTTCGTATTCGGCCTTGAAGAATATTTAAAAATAAATGATCCTTGAAATCTGAGGTCTTCAACAAGCTTTACAGTAGCATCGAAATCTTCCGCTGTTTCTGAAGGAAATCCGACGATGAAATCGCTGGCAACGGCAATATCTTCAACTTCATCGTAAAGTTTCTGTACAAGCTCTCGATACCATGCGCTTGAATAACGCCGGTTCATAAGGTCTAGTATCCTATCAGACCCGGACTGTGCAGGAATATGAATATATTTTGCTACAACCGGCAGTTCCTTCATCGCCTGAATAAGATTGTTTTTCATAAACACCGGATGAGAGGTTATAAATCTGATTCTTTTTAACCCCTCAATTTTTGACAGCAAATACAGCAGGTCTGCAAGCGAAGCATATGGCTTTAACCCTTTACCATATGAATTTATAGTCTGTCCGAGCAGTGTTATTTCAACCACACCCTCATCTGCCAGCTTTTTGGCCTCGTCGTATATATCCTTCGGGCAACGGCTCACTTCAATCCCTCGTGTATTGGGAACAACACAGAAAGTACAATGCATATCACATCCTTCCATTGCTTTGATATATGCCTGAAAAGGTGTTTTTCTTGCCTCTGTTAAATGGTACGGTTCTATAAACTCATCATCAAAATCTTCCAGCAAAATCATTTTTTCTTTGCCGCTTTTAATCTCACTTATGGCCCTTGGTATAGCGCCCGTTTTCCTTGGACCCACGATCAGATCGATCTCTGGAAGTCGCTCAAACAACTTCTCTTTCAAGTTTTCTGCCATACAACCTACTATGCCAACAATAACATCAGGGTTTTTCTTTTTACGCTTTAAAAAGACCCCTGCATGCGAGATCGCTTTATCTTCTGCATGCTCACGAACAGAGCATGTATTCAAAAGTATGACATCAGCCTCACGGTGATTCTGCGTTAACTGATATCCTTCTTTAACAAGTTTGCCCATAATGAGCTCAGCTTCAAGCTGGTTCATCTGGCAGCCAAACGATTCTATATAGAGCTTTTGCATCACTTAAAGCATAATATATCAAGCCTTTTTAAACTAAACAGCAAAACTTGTTTTCTCAGGTTAATGTTTAGTATTTACTTATGGAAAAGCATATAGCGCTCGTAACGTGCAAAGACTATCCAGATCTGGCAAAAGATGATTTACTGCTGATGGAGCCGCTAAAAAAAATGGGTTTCCAAATCGATATAAAGTTATGGGATTCAAAAACAGATTGGGATCGATATGACAGTGTGATAATCCGGTCAACTTGGGACTATCATCAAAGAGTCTCAGAATTTTCCGGATGGTTAGATCATCTGGAAAGCAAAAAGGCAAGGGTGTGGAATCCTGTGTCTCTAATTAAATGGAATATTAATAAAAAATACCTATACGATCTGGAAAAGAACGATATTCCAATCATTCCCAGTATTTTTGTGGAAAAGAATAGCAGCATTGATTTGAAAACTATTTTAGTAGAAAATAGCTGGGAGACTGCTGTTATCAAACCAGTCATTTCTGCAGGGGCTAGAAACACCTTTAAAGTCTCGATAAATGAAATCTCAAACATAAAAGATCAAATCAGCAATCTGCTCACACTGCAAGATCTGATGATTCAGCCGTTTATTTCTGACATACAAGTAAATGGGGAACTTTCATTTATTTTTTTTGGAGACCAATACAGTCATTGCGTTATCAAAAAACCCGCTAGTGGTGATTACCGGGTACAGGAAAAACTGGGAGGAACAACCTCAATATATAGGCCTGATCTTAACAGCATTGCCTCGGCTAAAAGAGTTGTGGATCAAATCAAACAAAAAACACTTTATGCAAGAGTGGATATGATTCCATCCAATAGCGAATTACTCCTTGTCGAGCTCGAAATAATTGAACCCGCGCTTTTTTTGCAGCACTATGCTCCTGCCGCGCAAAGATTCGCGGAATCTCTGCGTAGTCTCGTATAAAATATTGCAGCATCAAATTAACGACTGTCAACTACCAACTAAGAATTTTCTTTTTATCTGAAAGAATTTACTACGACTATAATCGAGCTTGCGCTCATAAACAGTGCCGAGAGCATAGGATCAAGCAGATTCTGTGTGCCGGGAATTACCCCTGCTGCCACCGGAATCATCACTATATTGTACAAAAAAGCCCAGGAAATATTTTCTGCAATCTTACTTTTCAACTTAATGGCGTGCTCATAAATCTCCTTTATTTTGTTCAGGCCGCCTTTGACTATAACAATATCGCAATTTTCTATTGCCTGACTTGTAGCCCCTTTAAAAGAAATAGCAAGATCTGCCCCCTTCATTGCAGCGATATCATTAATCCCATCACCAACATAAGTAACAGTCTTATTGTTCTGCCTTAAATCCCAGATTTCCTGAACCTTCTGATGCGGCATGAGCTCCGCTTTATACTCAACAGCAAGTCCAGAGCAAACCCGTTTAGTAGATAGCTCTTTATCTCCGCTTAATATCAAAACAACCTTGCCACTATCTTTCAACCAATTAAGCGCTTCTTTCGCATCACCCCTTAGCTTATCTGCAACTTCAAACGCTGCAGCTAATTTACCGTTTATCACTGCAACAACAGAGAATTGTTCCTCAGGAATACCCAGTTCAGGAAATCTGCTCTTGATGAATCTAACTGTTCCAACACATATATCATTTCCATCAACAGAACCTGAAACACCCTGTCCCGGCTCAATCGAAACGTTTGAAGCAATGTCCATAGTTAATCGTTTTTCAGATGAGATTTTTCTGAATAGTTCTGCGACAGGGTGTGATACTCCACTTTCGATTGATGAAACCATACGCAAGACATCATTTTCATCAAAATTATTATACAGATTAACTGCCGACAAACTGATTTCATTGCTCGTTATAGTCCCGGTTTTATCAAATACAAATACATCACTTGCGAGAATCCTTTGCAACGAGTCAATATCCTTGATTAAAACTCCTCTCTTGAAAAGTCCGGATACAATGAAACTAATCGCAGCAGGTGTTGCCAAACCTAATGCGCATGGACACGATATTAACAGGACATTTAAAGAATAAATAATCGGGTCACTTGTCCCAATAAAACGCCAATAAATAAAAGTCAACGCCGAAATAATAAAAACGAATGGGACAAATACCGCGCTGATTTTATCAACCAGCTGCTGTACTCGCGGCCTTGATCCCTTTGCAAGATTAGAAAGCTTTTGAATCTGGTACAAAAATGATCCGCTTAGATCTGTTGTAGCAACATAGGTTGCGTTTCCTGAAACAATCGTTGTTCCTACATATAATCTGTCATTCACACCCTTTTGAGCTGGGACAGATTCTCCGGTGAGGCCTGATTCGTCTACTACAACAGTACCTTCCTGAATCAATCCATCAACAGGAATAAAGGAGCCTGATTCTATGAAAATGACATCCCCTTGTTTTACCTCATTGATTTGCAGATCAGTATAAACAGAATTTCTTTGCACTTTAACTTGTCTTGAAAGATTTTTGAAGATCTCCTGTTCCTGCGTCAGAACTTTTGTTCGGAGACGCTCTTCGATATATCTGCCAATAAGTATTATGGCTATCAACATCGTATAAGAATCAAAATAGTGAAGATTATGCGTTACATGTTCTGGATATTTAAACAATTGATAAAACGAGAGGATGAAACCGCCTGAAGCAGCAGCTGAAACCAGAGTATTCATATTTAAACTCAAATGTAATAGAGATCTGAATGCAGACTTGTGTATCTCAAATGCACAATAAAAGTAAGACATTAAAGCAGCACTGATAACTACAGCTGCAAGAAAATCATCTGATAAAATGAGTGAAGAAACCATCGTTAATAGGGAACAAATAATTGAAATAACCAGTCTTATTCCTGTTTGAGATTTAACTGAAACCTCATTTTCTATTGTCTCCAGTGATAAACCGGAAGATTTGAGCAACCTGACAATTTCATTTTGCAAAACAACAGACTCTACATATTCGATTATGAGCGTTCTTATGCCTATATTGTGGCTCACAGAGAGAACTCCCTTATTCCCAAGCAACAAATCCTGTGTTCTTGATGCATTTTCAGGTGTGTCGAGTTCTTTAACCTTCAAAACAATAATGTTCGTTGCTAGTTTATATCCGTGACCTTTTATTTTATTATTAAGATCGCTTAGCCGGAAATCGCCTGTAACTTCCAGGAAAATAGTCCTTGTAGCGAAATTAGTACTGGATTTCACAACTCCTTTAATTGTTCCTGACGCATAATTTAGTGTTTCTACACAACTGGCACAGTGAATTCCGTTCACCGGAACTTCGATTTTTAAAACTCCATCAGCCATATTAATTGTTCAATATAAATAAATAACACCACTAGTCTACTACAGTCTAGATAGTCACCCTTCGACTCCATGGTCTAAAGACCGTTGCTTGCTGAGACTAGTAGAGTTATTCTTTCTTTTTCATATAATCGCTGGCTTTTTCGAGGAACTTTTTTTCAGCAGGAGTCAGTGAATCCATGCCTTGATCATTAATCTTTTGAAGTATAGCGTCTAATTTTTGTTCAACCATCCGATCAGAAACTTTCTTCCCAATTGAACCCAGAAATCTTCTAATATCCAGATGGAAATATGCTACAACAAATCCTCCAAATATTGTAGCCAGAGAAAATCCTGCCGTTGAATGTAGAACCGTAACAACCATCACCAAACATCCAAATATCCAGACTGGCACCGGGAAAAACAGAAATCTCACTTTTAAATAACTGAATCTAAGCGTGCTTATAGCGATTATTGTGTTCAAAACAGGAAACATATTGCCTGAAGCTATGACATCTCTGTTAGAAGTTACAACAACAAACAGAAGATGTCCCATTGCGCCACCTATCAGGGAGTATATACAGACCTTTAAATAGCGCCTAAATCCTATCTGCCATTCCAGGATTGATCCAAAGTGGTAATAGGCAAAAAAAATTATTACAGCATAGAAAAAACCTGCGCGATCATCAGGAGAAAATGAGAAGTTATACGTTAAAAACTTCCAGATATGAACAGAAAATACTGCATCTCGATCTAAATACAGATGCCCTCTTAAACCATAGCAGTATCTGCTTACTGTCAAGAGCGCAAAAAGCGCCTGTAAAACAATTAATGTCTTTGTAATCCTGTTAGAATGTGTGTATTCAACTTCTTCTATATAC
>JACQRL010000263.1 GCA_016206485.1 Planctomycetota bacterium
CAATTATACGGATGCTCAGAAGGCATCGAACGCGCAAATTTACAGCCAATTGTTCTGGTATCTGCTTAAAAAAGGTATTTATCTCCCGCCGGCGGACCTCGAGACATTTTTTGTTTCCGGTTTTCATACGGCCAAAGACCTGCAGATATTAAGCGAACACATAAAAAAGTTTTTCCAGGGAAATAGTTAATAGGATATAATGATGTCGTATTTGGGCTGAACCGAGATATTTAACCTTGAACAAGGAGGCTCAACATGACTTTATTGAAAAATACGATACTCTCTATTCTCATGATTCCCTTATTTATATTTTTAACCGGCTGTGTGCCTTTGGTGATTGGGGCCGCGGCAGGTGCCGGTGGCGTGGCCTGGGTGCAGGGACGACTCGCTAAGAATCTGGATTCTTCCGTCGAGGAAGTCTATCACGCCAGTATAGGAGGACTTAAAGATATTAAATATCCAATCATTGAAGACGACTTAAATCAGGAAGGCGCTCACATTAAGGCGACCGATGATCGAGGCGATAAAGTCGATATCCGGATTCACGCCTTAACCGAGAATGCCGCGCAGATTCAAATCCGCGTGGGATTCTTTGGCAACGAAAAGAAATCGCAAATTATCCTGGAAGCGATCGAGAATAGGCTTTAATAACTGAAACTAAAGCCCTCAGAAATCATGACCAACTCTCCAAGATCATTCGGCATAACCATCTTCGGATATACTTTCCTAGTATTGGGCGGGATCATTTTCCTTGACCTTGTTACCAAAAATCTTTCACTACCGCATTATTTTTTGTTCGAAAAAATAATCGTTTATTTAGCCTTTATCACTCTCATGGCTAGCTTCTTTATTTCTGGCCTAGGAGTTCTTTCCTTGAAGCCTTGGGCAAGAAAACTAGCTTTAATTGGCATTCCTATATTGCTTTCTTTCTTTTGGTTTATTCAATTCCTCTGTTATCTTCAAAGATCAAGTTCATGGAAAGCAACATTCTCAGAATTATTTTTGGGTTTAATCTCACAAATAGTCTCTACACCCATAGCTTTGCTTTACTTCGCTATTTCCTTAGTGCCTTCATTACCTTTTATCATTCCCATTCTCATCTTTTTTACTCGTCCAAAGGTCAAGGCTCAGTTTAGTCAGAACCAGAACAAGAAATTAAATCTTTCTCCTTTAAGCAAATTTTTTATTCTGTTGCTTATTCTGATTCTATCTTTTTTAGGTTACCAGCACTTGGATACTCCTCCAAAAGGTCGTTACTTCCTACAAGCTTTAAATTATGTTGATCAAGAAGAATTTGAACATGTTGAAACTATTGGACGGGAAAATTTAAATGTAAACTGTTGGACCTCAACAAAAGATACATCCGATTGCCTTACAAAAGACAATATTATCCGTATTCATAATAAAGGCCGAACCGTCTTGAAAACCTTGCAAAAAGCCATCGAAAACAATGAGATCATTTCTATTGAATGTCTACAATGTCAAGGTAATTACCATGATTGTCCTACACTCCTTTTTGAGGAGGATAGAGTTGAATGCCTACAACGTAAAAGTAATTACAGTGATTGTCGTCATACATTCATTTTTGAGGAGGATTTAAAAGAAAAATTTCTGAATCGAATAACAACTGCTGAATACAAAAGCGCAGATATGTTTTATACCACGATGGGTTTTGAGCCATATTATCTAGAACAAATCTGGTTAAAAACCAAGGATGAATCCTTTTACTTATATTTTAATGATCAAGGTTTTTCTTATTCTCATCCTGAGAACGCTGGGTTTCATTCGAGCGTTACTGTTAGATACGTTTTTAACTACACCTTGGCCGATTTATCTGTCTTTAAGGATTTCTGCTATATCTCTAAAGACTAACGCTGATTTGGTTGATTGAATATTTTTCATTATTTTTACCACAAGCTCTTCTAATCGATTAAAATAGTAAAAATTTCTATCAGGAGATTCATTTGGAAAAATTACTTAATGATATCAGTAATATCGTCTGGGGGCCGCCAATGCTTGCTCTTCTTTTTGGCACCCATCTGTTTTTAACTTTTCGTCTGAGATTCATTCAGCGCTACCTTATCCAGGCGATCAAAATCTCCTTCCAGAGATCCAAAGAAGGGGAGGGGGATATTAATCAATTTCAGGCGCTGACCACCGCCCTGGCCGCTACGCTTGGAACAGGAAATATTGTAGGGGTGGCCACGGCGATTGCCGCGGGAGGCCCTGGTGCCGTTCTCTGGATGTGGCTGACTGGCATCTTTGGGATAGCCACCAAATACGCCGAAGCCCTGCTTTCCGTTAAATATCGTATCACGACTCCCCAGGGCATGATGGCCGGGGGGCCGATGTATGTCCTTGAGAGAGGGATGAAAGGCCGGTGGCTCGGAATTATTTTCGCGATTTTTACCTCCATCGCCGCCTTTGGCATTGGGAACATGGTGC
>JACQRL010000016.1 GCA_016206485.1 Planctomycetota bacterium
GATGGCAGTAATGATAAAACTGAGGAAATTATCAGCAACCTATGCGGTCAGGATAAAAAATTAAAATTAATCAACTTAAAAAAGAATATGGGACAAACAGCTGCATTAAGTGCCGGATTCCATCGTGCTACCGGTGAATACATTATAACCATTGATGCCGACCTTCAAAATGATCCAAATGACATCCCGACTTTATTAAATTATCTTGAAGCAGGCAGTTACGACATTGTAAGCGGTCATCGTGCAAACAGAAAAGATGCCTTCATAACGAGAACCCTGCCCTCAAAAATTGCAAACAAGCTTATTGCGTTACTAAGCGGAGTAAAGCTTAATGACTTCGGATGCACCCTGAAAATTTATAAGAAGGAGATCCTCAAAGGAATCCATCTCTATGGAGATATGCACAGATTCATCCCAGCGCTCGCCAGCTGGCAAGGGGCAAAAATAGGCGAAATCCCGGTCAACCACAGGGCACGTAAGTATGGGAAGAGCAAGTATGGACTTGCAAGAATTTTTAAAGTCACACTCGATCTGATGATCATAAAGTTCATGGGGTCATATTCAACAAGACCACTGCACTTCTTTGGCGGAGCAGGATTAATCTCCATATTTTTCAGCTTTTTGTGCGGTGTGCTCCTCATTTACCTAAAGCTAGCAAAGGGCGAATCTATTATAAACAGCCCCCTTCTTCACCTTGCTTCACTACTCTTTCTCATTGGATTTCAAAGTATCCTCATGGGATTGTTGGCAGAAATAATGACAAGAACATATTTTGAGTCACAAAATAAACCTATCTACTTTATTCGAGATACTAAAAATCTAGATGAATACAAAAACTCATAACTCAAAACTCATAGCTCGAAACTCAAATCTCAAATTCATCTCGATAATACCGGAGGCGACTAAAGATGTGACTCTTAATGCCTTCGAGCGCCAAAATGCGAGCTACGAGCTGCAAGACTGAAATGTGCGGAATTTGCGGTATAACGGGCGATATACCAAACTTAGAGAAAACAATAAACAGCATGTTATCCTCAATCAAATACAGAGGTCCAGATGAACAAGGGTATCTCGTCAAAAATGGAGTCGCAATTGGTAACTGTCGTCTAAGCATAATAGATCTTGCATCTGGCAAACAACCAATAACAAATCATACCGGGACAGTTCACATCGTTTTCAATGGAGAAATATATAACTACAAAGAACTAAGAAATGATTATCTCAAAGAGTATGAATTTAAAACAAATTCAGATACTGAGGTTATCCTCCACCTCTATGAAAAGTTTGGAACAAATCTTTTGAATTACTTGAATGGAATGTTCGCTCTTTGTATCTACGATGAAACACAAAGAACCCTATTTCTTGCCAGAGACAGAGCAGGAAAAAAACCACTTTATTACTATAAAAATGACTCTTCCTTTATTTTTGGATCTGAACTTAAAACTATCATATCTGCCTTGTCGAATAAGCCGGAGATATCTGCTTTATCGCTTTCAAAGTACTTTATCTATGATTATGTTCCGGATCCAGACACAATATATTCAGACATAAAACGACTGCCCGCAGCCTATTACATGATTTACGATTTAGATAAGCGAACTCTCCACATAGAACGTTATTGGAAGATTAATTTCTCACATTCAAAGTCACCCCCAATTGAAGAAACATTAGCGAACTTGGATTTTCACCTGGATAAATCCATCAAATATAGACTAATAAGCGATGTCCCAGTGGGTGTATTTCTGAGCGGTGGAATTGATTCTGGGGCAGTTCTCAATTATGTTGCGAAAAATCATGCAGGTCCCATATCCACATTCACAATAGGATTTGAAGAAAAAACCTTTGATGAAAGTGGCCTTGCCAACCAGCTTGCTGAGAACTTCCACACCAATCATCACGTCAGCTATATAAAAGAAGATACATTACTGAATGATTTCGAGGAGCTTACGAAACTCTTGGATGAACCTTTTGCAGACTATTCGATTGTACCAACATACGCACTATCAAAATTTGCAAGATCACACGTGAAGACCGTAATAAGCGGAGATGGAGGAGATGAGTTATTCAACGGCTATCCGACCTTCCAAGCACTTACATACTGGAGAACACTAAATGCCCTTCCCTACAACCTTTTGAACTCAGATTTTCTCCATTCTGTCAAAAATCCCGGTGAAGCTTACTATCCCTTAGAATATAAGATCAAAAAATTCACCCGTAATACCTTGCAAGACAGAATTTCTTTCAATCAATATCTGATAAGCTCTTTTGACAGATTAACATTCTTAAAATCCTCCTTTGAATATAGTCCACTTGATAATTTAAAAGAGTTCAGCGGGCTCAGAGACAGACCTCTTGTTTCAAATTTTTATTTCAATTACTATCTTCGCTCTGTTCTGCACAAAGTTGACAGAGCAAGCATGTATGCATCCCTTGAGGTAAGATCTCCATTTTTAGACAAAAATCTGCTTGAATTCATCCCCTCACTCGACTGGGCATTTAAATCAAATTACTGCCAGACTAAAATACTTTTAAGAAGATTGCTTAGGAGAAAAATACCCGACGAAATATTATACAGGAAAAAGCATGGATTTGCCTTGCCGGTAACTAGATTGCTTCGAGGTAAATGGGCATATTTGATTAAGGACTACCTGTCACATGACTCACTCAAAAAACATAGCATGTTCAAATCCACCGCCATAGAGAAATTAGTCAAAGAGCATCTTGATAACAAATATGATCACGGCAAAAAACTCTGGTCCTTATTAATGTTTCAAATTTGGTATTGTAATTTCCACTCAAAAACAGAAACAGCTTGATCTACGGCTTTAACCCTTTGGATTTGGCATATTGTGTGTTGTATAGTAGTTTGCGCAAGATCATCCCGAAAGCAAATGTATCCGTTACAATTACTGCAAGCATAATAACAAGCATGAGATTGCTCCTTATAGCCATCCACACTGTCATTAATATTGCGGTAATCAGAAATGTTGTGAATAACA
>JACQRL010000275.1 GCA_016206485.1 Planctomycetota bacterium
AATCGCTTGATTCATAATTGTATGTTATCAGAAAAAAATGCTTGTTGCTAAGTCGCATTGTTAGCTCCGCATTACCAATTGCGCGAATTGATAACACTAAACAACCGAAATATCTTTCTGGAAATTTCGATATGGAAAAGAGCGCGATATTTGATAAACCCCATTCACCTGATATTAATATTTTATTTTTATCCACGGGGAGCTGACTTGTTATATACTCATAAACTTTATTTTGTATTTCCACACCACAAGTAGAGCTGGTTTTGTCCGAATACATCTGCATTTCTTTGCTCAAACGGCAATGTATAACATAATAGTCTCCGCCGGATGGGTTTGTTCCCCAACATGAACGAACCCTCGATAATTCCTTTTTAGGATCTTCGGGCTGTGGTGTATCATTTTTCATTAAATATGGGTACCATGGAAAATTAATAACTGCAGGGTATTTTTTCGTATCATCCTTACTATTTGACAGATCAGGACCATTTATCCACAGCATTACTGATACCTCTCCGTTGCTGGTTTTAACCTTAATCTCTTTTTCTTCAAACGTACTAAAACCACAGACAGATGTTAATGGACCAGATAAAAACGTAGTCACAAACACGGCTTCTAAAAACATAAAACCTCCTTACTTAATTATTGACCCAGACATCTATCTAAACAACTCTCTGACGAGCTAGATTGAACTTACTTACTTACTTAACGACATCCTATTTGCAGATCTTTTATTATATGCTATCAGCCACTGATTCCTGACTTCTGTATTCTGTTTTCTTATCCTACAGTGCAACCTTTTGCACAGAATCTGTTATTTGTTATTAATCCTCTTCCGATTCTTCATCATCACTATCTTCTTCATCTTCTTCATCTGATTTACCCTGAGGTTTTGCCTTTTTTGCCTTCTCAAATATCTGTTTCATACTATCAAATGGGATGATGAGCATTTCGTTGTCTATCGGAGCGCTGAATGGATTTGCAGCTCGATTATTCGAAGCATTATATGGCGAAGTAAACCCAATAAGCACACCAGAGGCATTAAACACAGGAAGCAAGTTAAGAGTAAATACGCCACCATATGAATTTATTGGTTCTGTCATAACAGAATCTATTGCCATCCTATTAACCCTGGGAACAAATCCAAATTTATCGAATCTTCTTTCAAGTGTGATGACTTCATCCCCCAGTTCTGCTGTTGTACCGGAATTATAGCTGAACGCTTTTAATTTGTTCTTCACCTCTTTTAATTCCTGCTCTTTTATTTTTACAAACATCAACGAATAAAAGGGATCAATCAAGAGAGATTCAGCATTGGCTGCCTTGCCATCTGAGAAAACAACCTTGATGTTTTTAGGACTCTGTGAACGCGGATTCTGACGGGTATTGTCACCACCATTCATGATAACCATACCTCCGTTCATATTCGGCATAGGAGCCCTTGTCGCTATGACTCCATTTTCACTTATAATTATTCCATGCGACTGTGTAGTCTGATCCTGCGACGGCATCCCAAACGCTGACAGATCAGGACCCTTTGTTGTATATCTGATCCATACCAAAGAATCCGCATGATCGCTTATAATTTTTTTGACAACTGTCTTGAATGATTCATTTTGAACAGTGGTACTGACTGTGTACCCAAAAGTACACAGAACAGAGAGTACAACGGCGAGCAGTGATAATTTTTTCATCTTAACCTCCATATTAAAACTTTTTTTCCATTTACTCTACAAATACGCAGACACTATCTCTAATGTTTGCAGTCCCAATACTGTACAGAAAAAATTGCTATTTCATTTGATTACAATAGCTTATCTTTAGAAATTTGTATAAAGCAGATCTCTTTTGATTCAGTTTAAAAAGCGATCAATTTTTGTGCTTGGGTTGTTTACCAAGAAATATGCCAACCTATACAATCATCCTCTCCCCAGTCGAACAGATCATCCCAACCGGCACTTGTATCTACAGGGTAATCATCGGGTCCGGTACCATATCCGTCTCCATCCAGATCACTATCAAGACCTGAATCTGTATCTGAAGGAATTGTTATTATTAACTGCGTCGTTCCTTCTCCGGATAAAATCAGGGTTGAATATTCCGGACTGATCGTCCAGGACATATCCGCTGTACCGATATAAAAAACTCTGCTGAAGGCAGGGGATATACTGCCAATATTATCAACGGATGCAAGATTACTGTCTGCAACTGCAGTGCATATCAAGACAGAAACCGTGAATAAGACTATCTTACGCATACTAATATCTATTACACCCTTTATAGCCAATCCTTTAAACTTTCTTTTATGTGAACCTGCCCTGATTCGCTAGCTCGGATATCCCTACTGTTCAGTTTCTCGCACCTGCTTCAGTACCGATCCAAACGGCAGCTGAATAATATTGAAGGGTAGCTGCTATTTGCAATCTACTGCCTGATATTTCCTGAAAAGTAATTACGGATAACTAAGATTAATAACTAATAAAATGAGATACTCAATACTGGTGATATCAGACACAATAACGGATAAAAGCGATAAATCCGGGGATACTATACAGGAACTCCTTACAGGCGAACATGAAATGATTTCAAAACTTTTCTGCAGTAACAGCGTTAGAACTATTAGGATGCGCCTTATCAACCTGCTCAAAAACAAACCCGATTTCATCTTTACCATAGGGGGCACCGGTATTAGCAGAAAAGATGTGACAATAGACGCAGTAAAGCCTTTTATACATAAAGATATTCCGGGTTTTTCAGAGTTGTTTAGACAATTAAGTTATCAGGAAATAGGATCAAAGGCAATATTATCAAGGGCTGTTATGTTTATTACAAAAAAAGGGAGTGTTATTTGCTGTCTTCCCGGCTCTCCTAACGCCGCGAAGCTCGTGATCGGCAGTATTATAGTTCCTGAATATAAACATATACTCGGAGAACTTTCCAAGTAACAATGCAGGCTGTAGCTCATGCCTTAACATCCATAATGGACTGGTATAAAAACAGAAGTTTGATCCTCAAAATACTGATAATTTCTTTATTTGTACTTTCTTTTGTAATCGGTTCATTCGTTTTACTGAGAGTTTTCGTCTACTACAGAACAACCGATCTTCCACTCGAAACATTCACTTCTGATAATTCGACTATGCTTATTAAAATACGTTCTTTAAAAACCATTGCAGATGATTTCAATACAAAACTTTCCGGCTATATACCGGAAGAGACCAGATTGAAACAGGCGGTGAATTCAACCCTGAAAAGTTTCGGTATCGGGTCGATCGATCAGATGCAAAAAGACCTCAAACGTCTTGATCCCAATACAATCTACAGATTCTTCGGCAGAGAGATCTTGATAGATATGACTCCAACAGGAAATGTAGGGGATGACAAAAAAGGATTGAGATCTGTCTTTGTCGCAATATCAAAACTATCTCTTGGAGATACAATATTGTCACCTCTTTTACAGATTGCCGCCCCTCTTCTTGGAATCAAATCTACAAAATATAAAGACAAGAGTCTCAGTTATGTAAGGATGAGCGGGACCGATTTCTATTTTGCTACAGACGGATCAAGAATAATAATCTCAAACGATCCGGACTCTCTGCTAAGAGCAACAGAGCCAAAACTCTATCGTGGAGTCTATCTGAACCGCAATGAGAGAATTCAGGCATTTATCAAATACTCTTCCCTGAAAACGGGGCCGTTTTCAGGCGTCTACACCCTGATCAAATATACAAAAGATCTTCTTACACCTGATTACTGCGATCAGGATTCAAGGCATCTTACTCTCGGCCTTGAACCGGGCAATATTTTTCGTCTGCACATGGAGCACAGTCTGAATACAATGATAAAATCAGTTCCAAACTCAGGGCTTGCAGACATAATAAAAAAACTTCCTGCCCAGACATTCTACGTACAAGGCGTACACACAAATGTAAACAAAGTCTGGGATTGGCTTAAGAAAAATTATCGTTATTTGATCGATGATCCTGATTTCAGAGAGGAAGTGGGACTGTACATGAAACTTATGGATGGAGAGGCATGCAATCTCCCAAAAAACTTTTTTCATTACCTTGATTCAGGGTTTGTCGTAATTGCATCCAACGAGATTGGGACAAGATATTCGCACGTGGGAAGCTTCGCAAGCTTAACAACAATCTGCAAAGTAAAAGACAGCACAAAGGTATTTGGGATCCTTGACCGCGAGATAAAGACACTGGTTGTCAACGCAGGATTCAAGAGAGCTCCGGACATTAAAAGTCTGAACCACAACGGCGCCGAAATCAAATACATATATCAGGAAGAATTTCATTCTGTAATGGGTCTGAAAGACATTTTTGTCCCTTGCTACGCCAAATATGAAGACTACATCCTAGCTTCATTAAATCTCAACCATCTTATCGGGATTTTAGATCTGCTGACCGGCAAAGGAGGTCAGTCTTTAACGCAAAATTACTTTTATAAAAGCATTGAAGATGAAGAGATTCTTAAAACCTCTTTCGCTCCGATTCCGCCGGATTCTCCCTCATTCGGATTTATTGATTTCGAGGGGCTCCACAGAGGTGGAAGTGATTACATAATTCTATATGTAAACGAATACTTCGACCCTGTTGAAATAAGAAAAGAGGTTTTTGAAGAGCAAAAGAAAAAGGATCCCGGCATAATTGATATTAATGACCAGAGATTAAACCTTCTTGTAGTAGATAAAATGGAGCAAAAAAAACAGCAGCTGCAGGAACAGCTCAATAACTATTTATCTTTTTGTAAATTATTTGACTGGGTCTGGTTCGGATCAAAGGTCGAAAAGGGCAAAACTACCACAGACATCTTCCTAAAACTGCGCTGATATCCTTCTGAGTCAGGTACAGAAACAAATAACTCCAGAGAGGGGTAGAACCACTTCGACGCAAATGAACGGCTGACACTTGATTGCTCAGATGCTTCATGTTATAATATAATTATGAATGTTATAACAAACAGGAGGCGTAAAAAAACCTCTGTAGTACAGATTGGAAACAGCCTTGGGCTGATTCTTTCCAAAGAACTGGTCAAATCACTTAAACTAAAAAAGGGGGATTCTCTAGAGATTCTACTGGATTCGGGAAATCAAATCTTAATACTCTCAAAAAACGGTAAACTTACCGTTGATATAGATTTCATCAACAAAGTTAATGAGTTTACAGACAAGTACAAAGAAGACTTTAAAAGACTTGCGATGTGAGATATCTCGAACTAAGCGAGATTCTTTATCTTCACTACACCTCAATCAGAGAGTTTGGCGGAAAAGATGGAATAATAGATCTCGGACTTATTGAGTCTGCTGTGCAACGCCCGCAGATCACATTTGAAGGCAAGGAACTGTATAAAAACATACACGAAAAAGCGGCAGCTCTTGTCGAGTCATTGGTCAAAAATCATGGTTTCGCCGATGGAAACAAGCGTGTTGCAGCATATGCCTTGTGTATGTTTCTGAAACTAAATGGTTATGAAATAAAGACAAAAAAGTTAGAACTGTCCTTCTTCATACTGGGTATAGCGGAAGGAAAACTCAGATTTCATTCAATCGTCAGATGGATCAAAACTCATTCGGCTAAAATCAGTGGAAATTCCGTTATTTAATCAACAGTTGTAATATCTGAAACGCGTTGTATGCGGCTCCTTTTCGCAGGTTATCTGACACAACCCACATCCAGAATGTATTTGGATTTGATTCATCTACTCTGACTCTGCTCACATAAACCGGATCCTTGCCTTCAGCCTCTTTCGGGGTGGTATAGCTGTCTCTCGCAAGAACGAGTCCTTCTCCTGCCTCTATCGCCTTGCAGACATCTTCAAGTGAAGCATTTTTTCTCAGCTCAAAATTTACCGCCGCGCTGTGAGATACAAACACAGGGACTCTTACGCATGTGGCGGAGGATTTTATGCTGCTGTCGCCAAGTATCTTCGCAATCTCGTTTGGAACCTTATCTTCTTCCTCGGTATAACCTCCGGGAAGGAAAGGTTTTTGATGAGGGATTTTCGGAAGCACGTTGAAGAGAATATCCTTCTCAAATAATTGAGGTTTCGTCAAATTGTCTTTAAATACATGGCTTCTGACCCTGTCTTCAAGTTCATCAACGCCTCTCTGGCCCGCGCCTGAAACCGATTGATATGTGCTTACAATGACTCTCTTAACACCGAAGTTTCTGTGCAAAGGCGCAAGGGCAACCGCTATCCCGGCAACATTACAGTTTGAGTTGGATATTATTCCTTTGTGTGTGTTGAGTTTGTTTTTGTTCACCTCCGGAATGATTATGGGAACATCCTCGTGCATTCTAAAGTGGCTCGAGTTGTCGATACACACAGCTCCTTTATCCCTAAAAAGCGGGATATATTCTTTGCTTACCGGCGCGCCTGCCGAAAAGAAGGCGAAGTCGCATTGTTTAAGATTAACGCTGGAGGAAGTCAGCGGAGTTATCCTCAAACTTTTTCCTCTGAAGTGAACTACTTTCCCTTCAGATTTCTGGGAAGCATATACAGTGATCTCATCAACTGCTATATCAGACTTTTCAAGATACTGTAAAAATATCCTGCCTACTGCACCAGTCGCGCCGACTATCGAAATTTTGATACCCATATATTACCTCATTCTCATTCCAGTCATTCTACAATTTAAACTTTAAAATTGAAATCTGATGTCGCCTTGCTGGATTTACCGGCTCTTGTTGCCAGCACCGCAAGGCATGCGTTTACCCTTAGAATTAAACTTGCTACACATAAGGGTTTAAATAATACATGCCAACTACCAAGGTGTCAAATACCAATAGACTCAGTAAGACCCGTAAGACTGGTTAGACTATTTTCTTATTTCTTAGATAGTGCCCGCTCTTCCCGCCCTTCTTTTCAACAAGGAAGATTTCCTTTATTGTCATCGACTGGTCGACTGTCTTGCACATATCGTAGATAGTAAGGAGCGCTACAGAGGCCGCAGTAAGCGCCTCCATTTCAACTCCTGTCCTGTCAAATCCCTCTACAGTTGTTTTTACGGTAATAATTCCTTTCACTGAGGTATCGAAATCAATACCCATATGAGTGATGGCGATCGGATGGCATAACGGCAGAAGCCCGCTCGTATTTTTTGCAGCCATATATCCTGCCACTTTCGAGCATGCGAATACATCGCCCTTTGGAAGTTTTTTATCAATGCAAAGACCGAAGGTTTCCTTTTTCATCTCAATTGAACCCTGAGCAGTTGCTACTCTGTGTGTCGACTCCTTGCCCCCTACATTTATCAACTTTATATCTGACATAAGATTTTTATTGATTGTTTTTACTTCCACAGATCGGTCTCGGAATAATTAGGCACATCGCTACTTTTTCTTAATATCACACCGCAGCCTGCGGTTGGTATTATTACTCAATACTCATTTCCATCTGCCCCGCAAACAATTTTATAGCAAATACCTTCCTGAAAATATATTAAACCATCTTGCGAGCTCAACTCGATTATACTCGAGCTATCTCCATTTTCATAAATGTTCAAAACCTGCCCCTCTGAAGAGCTCTGAAGAAAAACTCCTTGCGTAAGGCAACAAACCAGGAGTAAAACCCCTAATAATCTGATCAACATAACGTTAGTAATATAACTATTATTTGCAACTTACCAAAGTTTTATCTTCCACCCTTACTACGTCCGCCACCTTCACCTTTATTTCTTGGTTCTTTATTGCTTCTCGGCGCCTGCTTATTTTCCTGATCGAAATTCTGACCGGCAAGATTTATAGTGATCTCGTTAGTTTCTTCTGAAACAGTCACTACCTCTCTGTAATAAAGCTTCATTGGATCCCTGGGCTTAAGTGACGCCTTGCAGATAAAATGATTCTGTCCCACATGCTTGGCCACTGTTGCTGTTATGGTGTTGCTTCTGAAGCGCCAGCTCCAGTGTATAGGAACCGCTGCGCCTCCTACGTTCCACTCAAAAACATAATCTCTTCCATATCTTTTATTTTGAAGCTCCGCCGGAAGATTCACCGTGACTTTGATCTTGAGCGCCTGTTTGAACGTAACAATAAGCTCGTCCTGAACATTCACTCCATTTTTTTTAGGGCTGATATAATCCTTATGTTCGAATTTTACATTCACCTTTTCCGTCGGGACATCATTCACCACAAAACGCCCGGAATCATCTGACAAAGCAGTCAAAGTTCCATCCACATCAGCGCGCGGAGAGTTCGTCGCTAACGGGATCACTATAACCTTAACGCCTTTTATGGGGATTCCTGATTCGGTTAAACATTTGCCTACAAGCTGCAGCGATCCATTATTCAGAAAGATCTCAATAAACTTATCTGTTCCCTCATGAAACATCTCTTCCGCCACCCATGGCTTATATCCTTTACCAATGCAGTACAATTTAAACTGAACCTCGCATGGAACGCTGACCTTTGCCAGCCCATCCTTATCCGTGTGAACCGAGATAGAGATAACTTTTTCTCCTTTCATATGGATACCGGCGCCTTTGACTTTTCCTTCTGCAGAAGTAACGCTGAATTTCACCGTCGTAACAGGCAATAATTGAATTGTTACTTCAATTTCATTCTCGCCATCTTTGAGCGGAAACTCATGGAGTTTAGAGAACTGGCTTTTGTTATGATTAATCACATACAGATAAAGCGTTTCCTCCTTTCCCGCGCTTGTGAAAAATTGTTCTGTAAACTGGAAATTTCCCTCTTTATCTGTAGTAACATGCTGAGAAAGAGTCCCTCTTTCTATATCTTTAATATTCGACTTTAGAATTTTCCAGGACACTACCGCGTTCGACACTCCAGATCCAAACCTGTCTATCACACGACCTTTCACTTTAATATTCTTTTTTGCCTTTACTTTTTTTGATTCATTCTCTGTATCATCAGTTCCGGCTTCAGGCGCATTAGGAAAAAGCGGTTCATTCCATTCGGTATTTTCAGACAGACCTTCCACCACTTCTCCACCCTGATCATTAATTACCGTAACATTTTGATTTCCGTTATCCTTAAAAACAAAAACTGCCGCAACAATCGCAAAAATAATGATGATAGGAATTAACTTCTTCATAAAAGGACAGCTCTATTCTACAACTTTAAACGTTTTTCAGTATAGATGGTTTGGTCTTTTTAATTCATCGCCGGTTTGTTGTATAAAACTCCATAGCCCCTGAGGAATCAATTGGAATAAGTATCATGGGCCTCGGAGGAACAACCTCGGGCATCCATCCGGATATAGGCGCGACCTGATCGGCTACATGTGCATTGTAAACAGAAGCTTTAATTGGCACTTCCCAGCTTTCTATTCTTACATATGCGTGATTTGAAGCCTTGCGGATCTCGATTATTCTGCCGGGACCTTTGCTTCCGGTTGTTGATACTCCATCCGCAAGAGAGAGCGTGACCTGATTATCAACACTGATAAATTTTATCCCATCTGCTTGATCCTGAAAGTTTTGCGACAAAAAAGCATTATTATCCAATTGTGCGCAGGCAAAAATTACAATAACTATGCTTATCGCTCGAACTATTCCACCTGTCGTTGATCTAAGGAGCAACATATATATATATATACAACTTTCCCTTATACAAGATTGATTTCTGCTGCAAATAATACTATCAAATCTTTAACGAATTATTGGTTGATCTGTCGCGAAATCGCCATACCAAGCTCCAGAGCTCAACTCCTAACCCCTGAATCCTGTCTCCTGAATTCTGTATTCTTGCCTTATTCCTGACTCCTGATTTCTGTCTACTGTATTCTGTATTCTTATTTAAGCTGAATAGTGACATTTTGTCTTTTATCGAATGCGTTGACGGGATATTCATAATATGACTCCCATTTTCCGGTATCTTCATTAAAGATTTTACATACAAATGTATTTACACCGCGATATGTCGTGATTACCGATGAAAACACTTTTTCAGCTTTATCCTGTCTCCACACACAGGGAACTGCGTATTCGACTGAATCTGATTTCCACTCAAAGATAAACTGTCTTCCATATCTCATTTGTTTGAATTTTTCTGAAAGATAAACTGCTACTGTAATTCTCGACAGCTTTTTCATCCTTGCAACAACTTCTTCGCCCACATTTACATTACTTATCACCGGGTGAATGTAGTCGGAATGTTCAAAAGAAAGGGAGACTTTATCGGTATAAAGATTTGATACTATAAAAACCCCGTTTGAATCTGTTTTCGCATTAAAAAATCCCTCGCGCATGTAGTAAAACGGAGCATGTTCCTGCACTGGCCAGACCTTGACCTCCACTTCATTTATAGGAACACCTTCTTCTGTAAAACATCTGCCTACAAGTTTAAGCGACCCCATTTCCAGAAAGACCTGGAAATAATCCTCGGAAGAGCCTGCGGAGGTAAATTCCTTGCCCCATGGCTTGTAACCTGTAGCCATACAGGAGACTTTAAGCTTGAGGTTTGCCGGAACTTTCATTTTTGCAAAGCCGGTTGCATCAGTAAAAGCAAACGAGTTTATATTATCATCTGTAATCGCATAGACAACCGCATTCTGAATCTTGCCGTTGGCGGATGTTACATCGAACGTAAGCGAGGCGGTGTCAAGAAGGCGTATCTCAATATTATTATGTTCCTCGAGTTCTCCCGAAAGTAAGACCTCTTGTATCTTGGAAAAATATCCTTTATTGCTCTCACTTACAAACAATTTTAACGTACCCGAGTGGCTGACATCTTCTGCATACATCTGTTCAACATAGAAATACCCCTCTTTATCCGTAACAATCTGGCTCATACGAGAAGTAGATCTGTTGACTCCTTCTTCTGTTTTAACAGACCAGCTGACATTACAATCCGGCACCCCTGCGCCAAAAATATCGATGACCCTTCCCTTTACACGAAAATATTTTCTTAATTTACTTACGGCAATCTTGTTCCCTTTAGAGTCAGTAACAAAAGCATCCTCTTCTTTATCTAAAGTAGTTCGATGAGAAGACATATCGGGAAAGATTCTGGTGCCATCAGGTTTTGAAAGGGTGTTTTCTCTCCCTCTTTTTCCATTACCATGCGGCGCACTAAGATTCTTGATCAGGAGAAGAATCGCAATAGCTATGGCGAAAACTATTACAGGAACGATTTTCTTCACTGTGTTCATGGGATGATAAAATGTATTGTGCCACCAAAAGAGCAGAAAGCCAGTTATAACACTGGTCATGTTAACATTAATAAACGTGCTGCGGATTTCGAAATGCTAATTTACCTAAACTTTTTAAATGATTATGGAATACGGGCTAACGGATTGTCTGAAAAATAGAATTATTTGGAAAAGCTGGTATTTTTGATTCGCTATTCGCAATCCGTTTATAAGTTATTCGTGGCAGCCCTGGCTACAACAAAGACCTGAACTTCCTTTGCTCCTGACATGAGCAGAACCCTTGAAAGCTCATTTACTGTCGAGCCGGTCGACATAATATCATCCACAACTAAAATTCTTTTAAATAATATCGCTGAACGGTCTCGTACCACAAAACAATTCTGCAGATTTTTTTTACGTTCCTCCTTTGTTAGAAATCGCTGCGGCCTTGAAAATCTTCTCACAATAGATTCTGAATCAGTGCAAATTTTTAAGGTTCTTCCCAGCTTAATTGCAATTTCCAGCGGAAGATCAAACCCTCTTTCAATCAGAGATACTATACTAAATGGGACAGGAATAATAACATCTGGTTTCATAGACCTGATCAAGGGAAGATGTCCGGAGATAATCTGCTCCACAGCTCCAAAATACAGGAGTTTCTTCGAGAACTTTATCTTATGAAGAATATCCTTCACGATGCCATCATACACTGCCGCTGCTATACATTGAGTAAAGGTCATTTTCTGCCCCCTGCAATCAGAGCAATAGCTCACTCCATCCAAAGGAAGAGAGCATTTCATACACCTTTTCCCATTTATTAAAGATACTTTTGACATACAGCTAACACAAAGAGTTTTATTGGATGAAACATCACAAATCAGGCACTCAGAAGGAAAAAGAATCATTGAAAC
>JACQRL010000276.1 GCA_016206485.1 Planctomycetota bacterium
GCATTCAATCACGTCTATACGCCGTTTCAAGTGAATCTTTTGTGGGTTGTTCCCGCTACTTAACACGATTATCAGCCTTTTGACTGAACTATCTTCAAAAATTCTCTCACTGTCATATACGCATCGGTAACGGCTTTCTCGCGCATAGATGGGTCATTGGGATATAAAAAATACCCCGCTCTTACTGGACCATTAGAGGTTTGTTTTTCGAAATTTTCATCTATAATTTTTAGCGAGCTGGCTATAATCGGTGTTTTAACGAAAGGCTTAAACTCCTCCGCTACCGAAAATGGACCATCTTTATAATATGCAACCATCGCATATATATCGTAGGGGTCCTTACCGTCTAAACGTTCACCCAAAGCCTGGCCTTTCATCACAATTCCGGAAACCGCATCAGCCACTTTTATTTTGAGTTTAATTTCACCGTCTCCAGGCAGATTTCCCGTAAGTGGACATTCCCAATTATGCGTAAATGCTGCCTCGCATCCTTTAGTCCGGCGAGCCATTAAATCAGGCTGAATTTTGAGATGGCGTTTTGATTTTGGATGCTTTTCGAAAAAGCTTGTTAAAAAATCTACCTGAATATCTACCCCTTCTCTCGTTGACTTTACAAAACTGCTGGGGACTATGTTATTTAGTCTGTCCTTCTTCTGTTTATAGCCAAGTTTTTCTATATGTTCAATTATTGTCCTGTATTTATCTATTCCTTCGTCAAAAAGCACCGGGTCAACAGCTAAATCAATATCAATTGAACCGATGTGCTTAAAATCAATGGCTGGTCTTTTGAAATGCTCCAGTATGAAAAATGGCGCCCAGCCCCCAATTAGCACTAAGGAATTATAATATTCCCTTAAAGCCGCTGTTACTTCCAGCAAGTACGAAAAAGATATTTTTGTAGCATCAAGATCATAATCTGAAGCGTAACGGTTTAATTGCATATTAAAATCCTATAAGTTTTTGACGGACATACTCTGCTTGCTCTTTGCCGCGGGTCGGATATTTGAAGAGGTCCAGATAAAGTTGAATATTCCCTATTATGGGAATCCCTTTTACCTTTCTTAATCCATAAAACACACCCTCATCATAGGGGCTAATAAGATAAAAATTAGCCCCTCTTTCCATATCCCTCAGGTCAAGTTTCTTTTTCCAGAGGGCAATATCGCCTTCAACATAAAGATAGATGTCAGAAAACCGCACAACATAAGGTGCTACCAATGAAGCGGCTGAGTGCAGAGTAAGGGCACTTTTTAATTTAAACGTTTCGGATACGTCGGCTATTTTTTTAAAAATCGTGGTAAAATCCTTCTCAAGAGTATAAAGACTAAAGATATTATTTTGAGAAAAAGAATACGCAGATGCCCATCTATCTAAAAGAGAAACCTTCTCTTTCAGTTGGATGCCTTTTCGTTTCTTTTTTTCAATATAACCCTGCGTGGATAATGCGCTAAGGACATCGCTTGTGTAACCAATGCTTACACTTGCTTCTTTTGCTATATCGCTTATGAGCCATCTTTCTTTACCGGAGTTTTCAAGAAGAACCCTTGTAATCCGCGTGGCACGGGCAGAGAATATCTCTGTTATCTCTTTCTTTTCAATATTGACCCTCTCTTTTACCCTTTTATCTATCAAAATGTTACTGAAAGAAAGGAAGGCATTGCCTTCCAGGTCAATAAAACCCACATTATTCTGGCGGCAAATCTCTGCGCTTCTTTGACTGATATAGGGAGCAATTATCACCGGATATCCTTTTTTACATCCTATGGTATTTTTTAGTTGAACAACAGCAGGCAATATATGGCTTGGCGAACCCGATGTTTTAATCTCACATATGAGAACACTATCCTTACCTTTGATATTAAGAGCTACCAAAAAATCGGCTTTAGAGCCATTAATATTTACCTGCGGTTTAATATTTATCTTCTTTGATTCAGGCAATAGCCGCAAAAATAGTTCTTTGAACTGTGCTTGTTTTTTTTCTAGTTCAAATTTTCTCATTCCTTGTTCTCCGGATAAAGAGTTTTACTATATTTCGCTTATAAGCGAAAACCAATCTACAACGAAATATACCATATCATCCGCTTTCTGTCAAGCACAAAGTTGAAAGTTCATTCTTCAGGGCTGTTGAAAGTTAAAAATTTATGTCGTAATGTTCGGAAGATGGCTTTAGAGATATTTGACCACCACTACAAGAACTACCGTGACCAACTTGACTTTTTGCGAAGGGTCATAAGAAACGGTGGATATATCAAATTGAATTGACAAATTTTAGTCAAAGATAACAAAAAACTGTCAATATCCTAACTAAAATTTGTCAGGTACATAAAGTA
>JACQRL010000283.1 GCA_016206485.1 Planctomycetota bacterium
AGATAGAAATTCTTGAAGTTTTTCCATATCAGTATAACTTGCAAATCCTAAATCCAAAAGGTTCTATTGCTAAAGTAAATTTTAAATTCCCATTTTCTCTGAATAACCCTATCTTTTTACCTTTCCATAATTCCAATCCACACTTAAAATCCTTTTTGTTTAACACTATATAACCTGCCCATTTAGTCTCCCTATTATTTATCAACGTTACAATCAACCCGTCTGTTGTCCTATTAATGAGATATTGTATGGGCATACCGTCTATCTTTATTATACTGACATCTTCTATTATATGATGATAAATATCTTTCCCTATTTCAAGAAGCATATTGGTATCTCCAGCATGCAGTAAATAAGGAAGAGTCAATATCACCTTGCCTTTACCAATCTTATTCACTGTAACTATCGGCTCTTTTTGAACAGGACCCCATACACAACCATATGGTGTTGTACCTATAATCTTTGCCGTTGTTGGCTTGACTAACTCATATACAAATCCCTGCTCAATAAAACTTTTCTTGCATATACTGCATTCTGAAAGATTGGAATCCTTTTTTATCCCCGTAAACTTAACTCCCAAAAACACTTCATCTTCTTTATTTATTTTGTATATCCTTTTATCAGGTAATCCTTGATAGTTTACAACAGTAGCAAGGTCTTCTTCCGGGTCATGGATAAAATGGGTTATATTCAAGACCACAACGCCTCCACTGTTTATGTATCCCATCAATTTATTTCTCAATGTAGAATTCACCTTAATATTTCCCAGAAGGATAATCACTTTATATTTTTTCAGAACATCCAGAGGACAATTTTCCAGAACAACATCAAAGATATCCCCCCACCTGCTATCAGTTAGCCTTCCGGTTTCGTAACTTCTCGCATCTAACCTATTCCTTAAGAACTTAATATATTCTTTTGGATTTAACCATGGTTTCTTAGAATATAGTTTGGCAAAACCAGAATATATATTCCTATATCCTGGGAATGCCAAATCAAAAAAGTTGTCTATCATAAAATCTCCCCTGGTCTTATGAACCTTTCCACACCAAACCTTATTAACACCATCAGGGGTATACGCAGGACTCCAGCCATGATAATGTTCTAACATTAATGCTACAGGGGTGTAAGGTATTCCTCTATTTGCAGATTTGTTTAAAGAAAATTTGGCAAACTTTTTTGCTATCTTCCCAAGAGGTGATAGTCTTTTGCGTCCATCGCTGGTCGTTATCCAGTGGCTGCTATCAGATAATTCCTGATGTAAAAGGTTTGCTCCCGAAATATAACTCGCTATCCATTCTCTGAGAAGCAGACTTTCAGTACATCCACCTTGTCTTTTACCTTTACTATCATAAAAAGTGAATGTCTGAGCAGGGTCTCCATGCGTGGAAACATCTATTCCCCAATAACCTTTATTTTGTCTGGAGGCGCCTCTTATAAAAGCTATCCCGATTTGAACGCTCGGAAGGATAAGACAGTTTATCTCCATCCATACCAATCGGACGCCTAATTCATAAGAATAATGTGTAGTAAATGGCAGGGCGCATTGAATGGCAATATTGTTTTTAGGATTTATTCGTCTTTTCTTAAGGTATTCAGACCAATTACTAATATCTTTATCTCTACCACAAGGGACAAAGTCCAATAAAAATCTCTTAAACCAGTGATAGGCTTTTTTCCTGAATTGGAATCTCTCATTAGGCCATTTACACTGAGTATCAGGTTCCCCTGTAACACACCACCAGAAATTCCTCCTATGTTTTTCTATAGAGTTAAGGAGCAAATCCACAGTCTTATCTATATATACATTGGCCGGCATACCCCTTCTTTTTGCCCATAATTTATTCCATGAATTCCCTATCCAGAAGTCTACGATAATAAAATAACCACCTTTTTCACAAATAGAGATATTTCTCTCGTCTGGCTCAAGCCAGATTCTGAAACCGTTACAAATATCTAATCTTTTAGTATCCTCAACGGGTGCTGGTTCTGCATCCAGATTTAATTCTCCCGTCGGTGTATGCCCCATCTTGTATTCGTTAGTAACAATGAACCAGTCTTTTTCTTTAAACACAGTCATCCTCCTTGCTTCTCATTCTCCCAGTTTCAATTACCTGGCCGTGTAATTCTCTCCCAACCATCTGCTCAACCAATATCGCACAGGCAATAAGTCTGGATAAATTTACACCGGTATCAATATTCATCTCCTCAAGCATGTTGACTAAATCCTCTGTAGCAATATTGCCAGTTGCCCCAGGTGCAAACGGACAACCACCTAAGCCACCAACAGACGCCTCCACTGTTGTTATCCCTTGTTGCAAGGCACTTAATACATTAGATAATCCGGCATCTCTGGTATTATGGAAATGAACGGCTAACTTGTTAATAGGGACTCTTTGTTCAACAAATTCAATAACCTCTGCCACATCAACAGGATTAGCCATACCTGTTGTGTCTGCAAGAATTATTTGAGTTGCTCCCAAATCCGCTAACCTCTTGACGAGAGATACAATTTTATTTTTTGCTATTTTCCCCTCAAAAGGACAACCAAAAGTAGTAGATAATGCGGCGTGTATATCTACTAACCCGTTTTTCTGAACGCAGTTTACTACAGTGTTAAACTCTTCTAATGATTCCTTAATAGTTTTTTTTACATTGTTAAGATTGTGGCTTTCGCTCGCAGACAAAACAAAGATTATCTCCTCTGTTCCGCAGTCTATCGCCCTTTGCGCACCAATTAGGTTAGGTACTAATACACGATATTTTACGCCTTTCCTACGTTGAATGCTTCTCATTACTTTTGCAGCATCTGCAAGATTAGGCACCACCCTGGGATGAACAAATGATGTCACCTCTATCCTGCCTACCCCTGTCTGGGACAGAGAATTAATTAATTCCACTTTTTTAGCAGTTGAAATAAAATTTACTTCTGCCTGAAAGCCGTCTCTTGGGCAAACTTCAACTATGTTGACTCTACGAGGTAACTGCAATGCCAATCAATCCTCAAACATAATACCACCGAACAATTCTTCATCGGCAGGCACAACCGGCTCAAAAGGACGTGATACCCAGGTTGTATTATAGTAATGTTTCAAAACGATGTTTTCTGAAACTATATTCCCACCCCATGTGCCACAGCCTAATGTAACTGTAAATGGCATTCCATTACACCAATCTCCGCTATTCCCATAATTTTGAGGCTGTCTTATCATTACTCTGCTCGTTTTGGTGCGAAAACTCAGTTGTTCAATATGATTCTCATCAAAGGAGTAAATTCCACAGGAATGTCCTGCTCCTTGATAACCTTGAATTACATTAACCTTTTCTATTGCCTCATCAAAATCCTGATATTTATAAATTGTCAATACAACACACATCTTTTCACCTGAGAAAGGATATCCTTTGCCAATTCCCTTTTCTTCTACCATTAAAAACTTCGCATTTTCAGAAATTGTCATGCCTGCCAAATCGGCAATTTTTGCAGCAGGTTGAGCTACGATATCCTTGTTAATAACCCCATCTATCCACATGGCTTTCTGTAAGAGTTTTTTCTCTTCAGCATTTACCAGATACCCCCCTTCAGATTTAAAAGATTCTAAAAGATGATAGTATATGCTCTCATGGGCTATTACTGCATTATCGCAGGAACAACCAGAAGCCAAATCAAAGGTCTTACTTAGCATAATTTTATGAGCAGCATCTTTTATATCTGCTGTCTCATCCACAATAACAACTACGTTACCTGCTCCCACCCCATATGCTGGTGTGCCGGAACTGTATGCCGCTTCCACCATAGATGCCCCCCCGGTTGCTACAATCAGGTCACATTGTTTCATTATCTCGCTGCTAATTTCCTTTGACGAATTTTCTGAGCATATAATCAAATCTTCCGGGGCATTATGACGCTTTAAGGCACTTCTCATTAATTCAACGGTTTTAAAAGTAGTATTCTGTCCCCGTGGATGAGGAGAACATACAACTGCATTTCTGCACTTAATGGCATTCATTGCTTTTATGGTTGGTGTAATTTCAGGATTCGTGCATGGAATTATGGCTCCTATTACACCTACCGGTTTTGCAATCTTGGCGATTCCTTTATCTGGACATTCTTCAATAATGCCTACGCTTTTTGCATTCTTTATATCTCTCTGGACACCTTTAATTTTCTTCATGATTTTCTTGTACTTGGATTCGTAGTCTCCCATCCGAGTTTCCTCCAAAGCGAGTATAGCTAATTTTTGGGCATTTTCTGGTTTTACTATAGACCAGGCAATAGCGGTGGATAGTTCATTAACCCGTTCCTGGGTAAACGATTCTGCTATCTTCTGGGCATACCGGGCACGGTTCATAAGTTTTGTTACATATTCTTGTGCACTATCAGGCATTGCATTATTACTTATCATTGTACCCGGCCCAGAAAATGTTCTTCTTATTATTCAAAAACTTAAAAGCCGCATTGGATTTTTAATAATTATGGTCTTTATTTCCCCGTCTGTTAGTCCTTCCTGTCTAAGTCTCGGGACAATGTGCCTTAGAATATGAGCAAGCCCAAAACCGCCCCACTTACGACAGGCAATCTTATGGCTAAGGTCATGAGAAATCAATATACGTTCAAGGTTTCCCAGTTCAATCTGTTTCCTAACAGCCTTAATTCTATCCCCGTCACTGGGTAAAAATTTCTCTTCAACGCTCATGAATTCTGCTCCGAAAAAGTCATATTCTATATATGCTCCTCTTTTAGCCAGAGAATTCTGCTCATCCACAAACTCTAGTGTCGTATCACAATGAGCCAGTACTACTTTATTCAAGTCAACCCCTTCCTTTTCTAAAACATCAAGAATCTTATTTCCTGCATTTATCCAATTTGGCTGATGAAGACTTAAACCGCATCCAATCTCTTTCTGTGCTTTGGCAGATGCCCTTAAGTTCTTGATTTCCAATCCATTTTCAATGTCGTTAACACCAATTTCCCCGATGATTCCAGGTTTTATTCCCGTCCCCTTAACGCCAATCTGAAACTCCTTTATTATTTCTTTTGCAATTTCTAATTCCGTTTTATTTTTTACTTCATCGGCCCAGGTGAAAGGGATGTAATAACCGGCTCCCATAATGATGTTCAATCCAGTAATCTTAGAAATAGAATAAAGTGTCATGGGGTTTCTTCCCAAGCCACCATTTGTCAGGTCAACAATAGAATTACCCCCCATCTTTTTAAAATCCATCGCTTCTTCTATGGCATCGTCGGGATTCATACGATGTAAATTGTCCAGGAAGGAAAAAGGACTATAGACAACTTCACCGCGATTCTTTAGACATACAGGTTGCCTTACCAACTCCTTTTTCAAAATTTCCTCTGGTTCGCCCTTCCAGTATGCCCTTGTATCAACAAGCAAGTGTTCATGTGGAAGCGTGACTCCTAATTCGCATGGTTCAATTTCACCAGAAACTGTAACAATCTTTGGTGCCATATCAGACTCCAGTAATATTAATTATCCGATATCCTGTTTGGTCATTTCCATAGATGTTCTTACTATTGCAGATACATCCATATTATACTCCTTATACAATTCCTCCGGGCTTCCAATAACCGGGTATAAATCGGGTATTCCAATTCTTTTAACTGGTCTTGGTTTCTCTGAGCCAAGAACTTCAGCAACAGCTCCTCCTAACCCACCATTAACATTATTATCTTCCAGAGTAATTAGTCCGTATTTGGAATCAGCCGCATCTAAAACAGCCTCTTTATCAAGAGGTTTGATGGTATGAAAACTATATACTGAGGCGTAAATTCCTAATTTCTTAAGTTCATTACAGGCTTCTATGGCTTTGGATACCATAACACCTGTAGCGATGAAAGAAATGTCATTGCCTGACCTTAACTTAATCGCCTTTCCAATAACGAATTCTTTTTGTAAACCATTTACATGGACAATTGGATTCTCCTTTTGTCCAAATCTGATAAATACCGGCCCATTAAACCTGACTGCTTCCCTGATTGCATGAGTAGTCTCAACAGAATCAGCAGGCACAATTATAGTCATATTGGGGATAGAGCGCATTAAACTAATATCTTCTATGCCCATATGCGTTGAACCCAATTTACCATAGGCAAGACCACCCCCTGTGGCAATAATTTTAACGTTGCTGTTCGTATAGGCAATATCAGTTCTTATCTGTTCACATGCCCTCATGGTTACAAAAACAGATAAGGTCATGGCAAAAGGAATAAGCCCTGCTGAGGCAAACCCAGCCGCGGCACCGAACATATTCTGTTCAGCAATGCCGAAATTAAAAAATCTATCCGGATGATTTACTACAAACCTTGGGACAATCCTTGAAGAAATGTCGGCTGTCAGAGCAATGATTTTTTTATTCTCATTTACAACCTCTTCTAAGACATACTCCAATGCAGGGAAACGACTCTCAAACAAACATTCTGACTTTTTATACATTTTGCCTCTTGCAAATTTATGCTAATTCCTTAAAAGCCTCTTTTGCCTGCTCTGCTGTTGGAACTTTGCTGTGCCAATCAAATTTGTTTTCCATACAAGAAACACCTTTACCCTTTATAGTATTTGCGATTATCATTGTGGGTTTGTCTTTTGAGAGAGGGACTCTCTTTAGAGCAGATACTATATCATCCATATTATGTCCGTCAATCTCTATTACCGACCAACCGAATGCCTCCCATCTTTTATTCAAGGGTCTTATACTCATTACCTCATCAATAGGCCCATCCGCACAAAGTTTGTTATGGTCTATAATTCCAATAATGTTATCTAACTTATAATGACAGGCGGCTGAAGCAGCCTCCCAGATTGAGCCTTCGTGAATCTCTCCGTCTCCAAGCAGTACATAAGTTCTGTAATTTCTTTTTAGATACCTGGCTGCTAATGCCATTCCTATTCCAATAGGAAGACCGTGGCCTAAAGAACCAGTTGATATCTCAACCCCGGGTATCTTCAAACCATCGGGATGTCCTCCAAGAATACTCTTGAATTGCACATAGGTCTTAAAGGTTTCTTCAGGGAAAAAACCTCTTTTTGCCAGAGCAGCATACAAAGCCAAACACTTGTGCCCTGCGCTTAATATAAACCTGTCTCTATTCTCATCTTTAGGATTTGCAGGGTCAATATTCATGACTTCAAAAAACAGTGCTGTTATAATATCGGCACATGAAAGTGCCGGGGCAAGATGACCGCTCTGTGCCCGCATAACCATATTTAAACATTCGCGTCTTATTTCTTTTGATTTTTCTTCTAAATAAACCTTTCCCATATTCCCTTTACTTGCCATCAGATTTACATTACTAACAGTTCATAATTGGCTTACATCTATTTTGAGTAACAAGACCTTTATATCCATTTTCAGAAACTACAGCACTTACCTCAATAGTATAAGATACCTGGCCGAATATATAATAAGGTGCTTCAATAGATATGGTCATGTTTTTCTCTAAAGTAAAATCTGCAGACCGTTGTTCAAAACCGTCGTGATAAGTGTAGTTTAAATTACCTGTAATTAGCGGATACTCACTGGGGTGCAAGCCAATACCATGCCCATACGGCTCCAAGCCATACACCTTATTCTTCTCCAGACATTTTATCATATTCTGATTGATTATGGAACATTTTTCGCCTGGTTTTATACTATTCAATCCTGCATTTATACATTCATATATTTTCTTGAATATTTCGTGATACTTCGCATCCAAATTTCCGATGAAAACTGTAGTTCCCGTATCAGACAAATAATTTGAATAATAGGCGCCGGTATCCAATAAAATACTTTGACCATTCTTGAATACATAATCCTTGCTTTCACTAACGCCGCAGCCATATTGAGAAAAAATAAAATGCTCTGGGACTCCGCCTCCCTGTTCAACTATTTCTTTGTATCTACTGAATGCCTGACCAAAAACATTATTCTCTCTGATACTCCTCGCTGATTCCTGCATCGCTATCTCATTTAACTGAGCGCTCTTGGTCAATAGTGAAATCTCTTCATCCGTCTTGACCATCCTGGTTAATCTTATTATCTCTGTGCAATCTTTAAACAAAACATTATTTAAATGTTCTGATATCTCTTTAAACGCCACTTCACTAAAACCCTTCAATTCCATACCGACTCTTGAGTGTCCAAGACCTTTCCCCTTCATAGTCTTCACTATGGCTTCTATTGAAGATGAATAGACTGTCCCTATGTATGAGTTTATTATGTCTCTATCAGTTTCACCTATCTGGGTCAATTCAAGTGATAAATCCTCTATCTTTTTAGGAACCTGAGGAACACTACCAAACAGTCTTACATCTTTGCTGAATGAACTAAAGCCAAATTGTCCTAAGTCACATGGTAGTATTAAAATAGGTTCTGCATTGTATGGAAGCAGGCAATACAAAGGAATACTGCTATTTGACCCGCCAGGTGAACACATCCATTCTTTTAACCAATTAATAGCCCAACAATCAATGCCTGAAAGATACCTAATGCTTACAGGTTGGGTAGCTATTAGTGCCTCAAGTCCGTATTCTTGCATGTAATAATCAGCTAAACTTCTATTGGTTAACATTCTTTACTTCCTATTCGCAATCCGAAAAAGGATTATTTACTCGTAGTGGTGTGCCCTGATACAAGCGGTTACTCCTCCATCCACCGGCAGCAACACGCCGGTTATCCAATCAGAATCTGAAGAAGACAAAAAAACCGCTGCCTTGGCAATATCAGAAGGTTTGCCCAAACCGAGGGGACTTCGTTCAGCACTCCTTTTCATGAACTCAGGCTTCGTAGCTTTTATGAGAAGCGGCGTTTCAACCGGACCAGGACAGATGCAATTAACATTGATATTATAGGGTGACAGGTCAACCGCCAGGGTTCTGGTAAGACCAGCAATCCCATGTTTGGCTATACTATAAGGAGCTGCTTTGGGGATAGCCTGAATACTGGCTATTGAGCCTATATTAACAATCTTGCCTCTCCGCTTTTTCATCATCTCAGGCATAACCGCTTGGCAAAAATGCCACGGCCCATCCAGATTGACCGTCCGCAATTTTTCCCATTCTTCAACGGTAAATTCGTGTGCCGCTTTGAAACAGCTCCAGCCTGCACAATTTATCAGGATATCTATAGTGCTGAAATGTTCCAACACTTTGGCTGTGGCTTCCATTATCTGTTTTTGATAGGTCAGATCCACTTCTACAGCCAGTGCCTGACAGCCCTGCTCTTGAATATTTTTTACCACTCTGACTGCACCATGGTAATTCATGTCTGCAATAGCCACAATCGCCCCCTGGCTGGCAAACTCCATACATATCCCCTCTCCTATGCCTGATGCTCCCCCGGTTACAATAGCCACTTTATCAGATAACCGACCACTGTTTGTAAATTTTTCTTCCACATCAGCACCTCACTTTAAAACTCGTTTTTTCCTATCAGTCGCATTTTTAGTTTTTTATTATTTTAGGTTAAAATGTCTAACCGCCTCAAATATTGTCTCATCAATAACACGTATAATTATATCCGCCTCTTTTTTACCGATATTAAGAGGTGGAGATATAGCTAATACATCACTATTTTCTCTTATAATAACCCCTTTTTCATAACATCTATCCATTATCCATTTACCTGCACCCAATCCCGGGTTTATTTTGCGTTTTTTATTTTTATCCTGGACCAAAACAATCCCGAAAAGAAGACCCAGCCCTTGTACGCTTCCTACTATGGGATAATTTTTAATATTCTTAAAACTCTCCCTCATATATTTTCCCATCTCAGCCGCTTTGTTAACAAGGTTCTCTTTCTCTATTATTTCAATATTCTTGAGTGCCGCCACACATGACACAGGATGCCCACCCTGAGTATGCCCATGCCTTAATTCCTTACCCGGTTCCCAGAATCCATCTGCAATAGCAGGTGTCGTGATAGCCGCAGCGATAGGAAGATACCCGCCAGAAAATCCTTTACCTATAACTAATATGTCCGGTACAACATCCCAGTGTTCACACGCAAACATCTTTCCTGTTTTTCCAAAACCTGTCTGGACCTCGTCAAATATGAGCAGTATTCCATATTTGTCGCATAGTTCTCTGAGACCTTTCAGATAACCCTCTGGGGGAACCGGATAACCGATATGAGAAAAAGGCAATGGGTCTATTATTATGGCTGCAATAGTATCCGGATTTTCCCAGACCACTGTTTGTTCCATATTTTTTAAACAAGCTAACCCGCATATATCTGGCTCAAGACCAAGTTCACAACAATAACACCAAGCGTTCATCACATGGATAAAACCCGGAACTAATGGCTCAAATGGTTCTCTTGGATGGGAAAGCCCGGTTGCCGAAAGAGCGCCATAGGTTGAACCATGATAACTATTTCTTCTGGCTACAATCTTATATCTTGATTTCTCGCCTCTCTGCCAAAAATACTGCTTTGCAATTTTGAAAGCAGTTTCATTAGCCTCTGAACCACTATTAACTAAAAATGACCTTGAGATCTTACCCGGAGATATTTCTGCCAATTTTTTAGAAAGCCTTATTGGGGGTTCGGTGTAATAGTTTTTTAAACTCGGGCTATATTCCAATTTACACATCTGTTCATATACTGCATCTGCCACTTCTTTTCTACCATGCCCGCATGGAGTGGTAAATACCGATGAAACGGCATCTATATATTTATTTCCATCTATGTCATAAAGATATAAGCCCTTTCCTTTTACCATTATCTTCAGATTCTTTTTGGCAATCTCATAATTATCAGCATAATCAAGCCAATTATTAAGTGCATTTTTCTTAATATCCTCTATCTGTTTTTTGGTAAATTCTTCTTCCTTGTTCATCGCGCCAGGTATCCTCCGTCAAGATGAAGTATGTGCCCCGTCACCATTGAAGATGCATCAGAAGCCAGATATACTGCAGTACCAACTATCTCTTCTGGTTCCCCGATACGCCCTAACGGGATATTGGATATCATCCTTTTTAGTAGTGTCTCACGGTCAATAACTTTTGAGTGTTCTTCTATAGCCCTATTAAATCCCTCGGTGCGGAACTGGCAGGGTGCTATGGCATTGACACGAATTCCGTACGGAGCCCATTCAATGGCAAGATCACGAGTCAGTCCGTTTATGCCACCCTTACAAGCGGCAAACGCTGAATTACCACGTCCGGTCCCAATCAGCCCAATAATGGATGTCATGTTAATAATGCTTCCTTTTTTGTTCTTCTCCATAACGCGGCCAACCGCCTGACAGCACATAAACGTCCCTTTTAAATCAGTGTTAATCGGAATCATCCAGTCTTTTATAGAGAATTCGCTGGGCGGTGCATGTGTGTAACTGTCAACACTGTTGACCAGAATGTCTATAGTTCCGAATTTCTCCATGGTGCATGCCACAAGATTATCAACGTCTTCCTGCCTCGTCACATCGCAGCGTATGGCAAGCCCTTTCTGACCCTTTTTTTTGACACGTTTTATAGTTTCTCTTAAACCCTCGGTATTGATATCCGCACAAACAACATTGGCTCCATACCGTGCAAAACCTATTGATATACACCTGCCAAACCCACTGGCAGAACCAGTGACTATAGCCACCCTATCCGATAAATCAAATATATTTCTTCCCATAGCCCACACCTTCAATTCTTTTATCACTACTTTTACTTGACATTTTTATGGTACTCATCAATAGAAGGAGGTACTTTTAACTGGCAGACTATGCCCCCGTCAACGTAAAATGTTTGACCTGTAACATATTCAGAATCGTTAGAAGCAAGGAAGACAACCGTGCCCAGAACATCCTCGGGCTTCCCTATCCTTCCCCATGGGATATACGAACTCCATGTATTTGCTAAATTAGGGTCTGCATGTGTAAATTTTTCCACTTCAATGGCTCCTGGTGCAATTGCATTAACATTTATCTTGTATGGTGCCAATTCCAAAGCCATGACCTTAGTAAGTAAAGTCATGCCACCTTTAGAACTACAATATGCTGCTAATCCTGGACAGCCAGCCCAACTCCATATAGAGGAGTTATTGATAATCTTTCCTCCCACCTGACGCTTTATCATCTCACGGGCTACCCTCTGGGAGCAGAAGAAGACCCCTCGCAGATTAATATCCAACACACTGTCCCAATCTTCTTCTGTTATATCCATCATAGGTTTTAAACCCACCACGCCTGCGTTATTCACCAATACATCAATCCTACCAAACTTCTCTATAGTTTTCTTCACCATTAAATCTATCTCTTCGTATTGCGATACATCTGCCTTAACGGATATAGCCTTACGGCCAAGACTTTCTATGTCCATCTCTACCTGTTTTGCGCCCTGGGGGTCAGTGTTGTAGTTGACCACAACATTTGCACCCTCTTTTGCCAGACCTAATGCTAAACCCCGGCCTATGCCTTTACTTGCCCCGGTTATCAAGCATACTTTATCCTTCAGTCGCATATATACATTACTCCTCAATAGTCCCGTATTCTTTTATAGCCCTTGCCATTGCTAATAGATTTCTACCACTTTCCAAACCTTGTCTGTTATAGCATCTTCCATTCCAAAACATAGACGCATAGATTCTGCCGCATCTTCCGGGTCTAATCCTGGCGGGAGAGAACAGACTACCCTGCGGACTATGTCTTCATTTTGAGAAATTGTATTATGAAAATAGTGGTAATCATCTTTACGAGTCCAACGTTCAACCCTAACCATATGTTCTTTACCGCCGAAACCGGGTTTGCCCTGATGATGAAAAATGCGAAGTTCCCGATTGAGTATAGCCGCTTCAATAGCACCTTCTGTTCCTGCAATCACATAGGTAAGTCTATGACCGTCATTGACCTGGTCTGCTATGTCTATTTCAGTATCCATAAGATTCACGTTTCCAGACTCAGCGACCTGCATCATAAATGTTATGTGACAGATTGCACCATTCTGAAACTGATATGTACATTGAACATTATCTGGAATCTCATAATACGGTATAGTATTGGGCGCCATAGTTGCGAAAAAACTCACAACCGGCTCCTTTATCCACCAGCGCGTCAAATCAACATAATGACAAAGTTTTTCCTGAAATATCCCGCCGGATTCTTCTTTTTTGAATTTCCAGTTCCTCCATCCGGTCCTGTCATACTCATAAGGACAACAGTGATAGTTAAAATTGATATGTTTTATAATGCCTATCTCTCCAGAGTCTATGATATCTTTAATGCGTTGATAAAGTTTTGAATACCTGCATTCAAACCCCAATTGAAAGAATGCCCCTGTTTCGCGCTGGACTGCGAGTATCTCTTCCATTTCCTTGAGATTAAGTCCCATAGGTTTTTCAAGCATTACGCTCTTGCCGTGCCACATGGCAGCAATAGCAAGTTCTCTATGAGTATTGCCAGGTGATGTAATAAAGACAAGACGTATTGCAGGGTCTCTCCATATAGCATCAAGGCTATCCATTTCTATATTAAATTCATGACGGGTTTCTTCCTTTCGTTCATTATTCGGCTCAAAGCCAACAATCTTAGCTACATATTTTGATTTTAACAGCGACTTGATATTCGTCCAACCCATCAAGCCGCATCCAAGAATTGCGATATGAACCTTGTTGTCATTGTTCATAAATCAGAATCAGTGTTTATCCTTCCAGTCATCCAGTGTGGCTACTGCCTGTTTGTTTTCACCGATGAGCATGCAGGTCATGCCTCCATCAGTGAAGATATTTGCCCCTGTTATATATGAGGAGTCATCTGATGATAAGAAGGCTACTACTTTACCTACTTCCTCTGTAGTTTGAACCCGTTTCAGTGGAATGTGTTTCATCCAGAAATCCTCAACTACCCTTTCATTTCTTCCTGCTTTTTTGATATCCTGCCATATTTTTGTGTCTGTAAGACCAGGGCTTACTGTGTTTATCCGTATCCCCATCGGTCCAAACTCAATTGCCATAGACTTTGTCATACACTCCACACCACCTTTGGCTGCGGCATAAGGTGCGGCTGAAGGTAAAGTAGCATAGGTGTGGACTGATGCTATGTTAATTATTGAACCTTTTTTCTGTTTAACCATATGGCGTAAGGCCGCCTGTGAACAAAGAAAGGTACCTTTTAAGTCAACATTGATTACCTTATCCCAGTCTTCTTCTTTCATTTCCAATGTTGGCTTGACAAAATTGACTCCGGCATTATTGACCAAGATGTCTATCTTCCCAAATTTAGATACCACATTCTCTACCATTGCATTTACCTGCTTGCTTATTGAAACGTCTGTCTGAATAAACATTCCCCGACCGAATCGTTCCTGCAAGATTTTTTCTACATGCACACCATTCTTTTCATTGCTCTCTGCAATAACTACTGTAGCCCCATATTCTGACAATACCATTGCAATTCCCTCACCGATACCAAAACCTCCACCAGTAACAATTGCAATTTTTCTCGAAAGATCCGGCATCGTTTTACTCCTTTCGTTCTTCTTAAATCTAATACCTATTTTCTTCAATGGCAAAGGCCCTTACTGGTGAACCGTCTCTATCTTTAATCTTTAATGGTACGGCTACAAAGAAAACCTCTTCTTTGGTTAACTCTCTCAGATTTGCCAATGCCTCAACAACGACTATCTCTTTCTCAAGTAGTGTCTTATGAATCACTTCATAATCTGTAGGATGCACTCCTGGTGTCTCTAATCCTATGAGGTCTATCTCTCTTTTAGCTAACCATCTGGCTAATTCTATCGTAATTACTGGCTGGTCAGAGAAGAATTCTTTCTTGGGGAAATTCTTATCCCAGTCAGTACGTAACAAAACCTTTGCCCCTTTAATAATTTTCTTCTCGTATAGTTTAATGTCCTCTATTTTAATCTCGTCCTTCGCCCTCTTATGACTTAAATCAATGATTATGGCATTACCGACACATTTATTAAGGTCAATTCTATCTACAGTACACCCTTCATTAAAGAAGTGAAAAGGGGCATCAAGGTGGGTTCCTTGATGACTACTCATGATGAGTTGAGTGATGTTATATCCCATACTCTCTATGGTATGATGGACAAGTATACTGCATTTAGGATCCAAACTAAACGTAGGTGCCTGGTGATAAATCTCTAATGACAGATCTACTATTCTTCTTGTCATTAACTCCTGCTCCCTCCTAATTCATAGAACCATCTGGTAGGACATATTTTTTCACCTTTCAAAGCCAGAGGGAGAGCCCAGATGACCATATTACTATAATAGTCATCACCCCAAACTGGTCTGCCATTACAAGAACTGATTAGACAGCGTTGGTTCCAGGTAGTGGCACGAAGAATACTAACGGATTCATATAGTCTTCGAGCAATTTCTATACCGAGTTTTTTACGGCCATGATAAATAAAGGTCATTGCAGCACACATATTCTCACCAAAGAAAATCTGGCGGCCATGGTCATTGCCATCTGGATTATTATCATAATAGCCGCAGGGTTCTAAACTATTATCAGGGTTAACACCATTTACTAAACCATATTTTGTCACTTTAAAGTTGAGCCGACTTATGGAATCCAATGCTTGCTGAATTTCCTTCTCAGGCAAAACATTTGATAACCCCACTAACTTAACACACCATTGTGCCATAAGTTGATTAGATAAACAGGTTTCCTTCTTACGACCATTTTCAGGGTCGTTATAAAGACGGTAATAATTGCCATTCCAAAGTTTCTTTCTGTAAGAAACCGTGGCTTTTTTTAACCAGTGGCTGCATTTCATAGCGAATTTTTTATCTCCTACCTGGTTGGCTATAGCATTGCCGCATGCCAATGTAGCCAACCATGTTCCAGCCACATAGGCTGATGTGCCATACCAAGGCCACATATCGTAGAATTGGTTGGCTGGCCAGAATTCACCCGGTTCAGCGTGGCTATGTTCATTGACCAGACCATCCTTGTCATAGTCTAAAGTCTGTTGATAATTAATAGCAGATTTGACTGAATTATAGAATTCTTTAAGGAATTTTTTGTCTTTGGTGCGTAGATAATAGCGATAGACCATTTGTACGTATTGGCTGGAATTCAAAGGGTGCTGACATTGGTATCGCGGGTCTCGTAGTGAAGTACCCATACCAAAAGAAAATGGTATTTCACCTGTAAATAATTGATAATGTTTAAATGCATGTAAGGTTGTACGTTCCAGTTCTGGAAAAAACAAAAGAAGCGGTATGTGACCATGCATACGGCACACCATAGTCTCGGTAATAGAACAGGTGGTAAAACTCTCATTATGGGTAAAAAGGCCTTCTTTTAAATACCAGTTATCTGGCCGGTCACTTACTACCCAGAGAGTATTCTTGGACAAACTATAAAGACTGTTTATTAAACCATCCTTAAGCCAGTCTGGATACTCTTCAGTCTTATAAATATCATTCTGCCATGAGAGTGTTTGTTTGAGCAACTTATCAAAATGCGTAATGGCATATTCGGCTACATCTCTCGCACTTCCATATAGTCTGCTATAATGATGTTTATGTGGCTCACCGCCAGAATCCTTGAAATAAGGATAGAACCATGCTAAAACAAAACGAAAAGGCTGGGACTCGCCTGCTTTAATGTTATAATGAAAAACTATAGAAGCACCTATATCCATAGCCCTATTTCTGGATACAATACTGGCTCGCATTTTTGTTTTTGCCCTGGTGAGACTCAAACTTAGCAGTTTCGTCCATGGATAATCTGTACTGCCTAAAGATTTACCTAACAACATCATCTTATCGGAATTCTTATTTTCAACACTCAGTGCATAGCCTGCACCTCTATGCCCAGTAACACTAATACCTTTATATTCCCCTTCTAAAAAATTATATCTAAATTTATCATCCTTAGACTTATTCCCTTCTTTCTGTGTAACTGTAGATTCCATGCTCCCAGGAAATGAAAATGCCAGACATCCACTTATCAGGTCAGTTGAGGTATTATTAAGTCTAATTTCAAAAAGTACAGCCGGGATATTTGAGTTATCTGCATTACCGAGAATAAACGGTGTAAATGCCCTAAGCCCTAATTTGACTGGGATATCCTTGAGTGAAATCCTCATATCTGCTATCGGAAAATGTCCCCAATAGTCTATACTATCTACACCCCTGGAATTATGGACAGTCCCTCCTCTTTGATGTTTTTTATCAGACTTATTCTTTGATTCCAGACTAAGTGTATAAACCTGCTCCTTATAAGTAAATGCCAGAAATGGTCTATTCCAGAGGCGTGGTTTTGTATGCTCGTTAAAAATAGTTGTCTTACCCAGCAAGCCATTACCTTCCAGGGTGATATAGCCGGTGCCCAAACTACCTAAAGGCAGCCCGGATTCAACTGAATTTCCAGGAAAAATGCAACCACATACTTCTTGGGCAAATCCATCTGCCAGAAATCTCTGCCATTTTTTCGCCTTTGCTCTTGTATCAAAAGGCCATAAGCTGTTATCAATTTCACGTCTCACGGTAATAACCTCCTCACTTTACTAACATTAAGTTCATTATTTCTTTTAATTATCGGAAAGTTCTGTCAAGGATAGTCTGAACCTCTATATGAGATGCCGATGCAGCCTCCTCCGGTGTCATCTTGCTGCCTTCTCCCCAAAATTTATCTGCAACCTGGCAAAAAGCGGAGAACCACTCCCTGAAAACCTTGTTTGTGTCTAACGGTACTGATTCTTTAAGCATTATCTCAAATGCCTTCATATTCACGGGTCTTCCTTCCCAGTTTGAAAGAAAATCATGTGCCGCCTTCTTGTAACAAGGAAGTCCCTCATTGGACATCGCTATCCTCATCTGGTTGTCATAACTTACAATATGCTTTATGAACTCCATTACCGCTATTTTTTTATCTCCAGACAATTTACGGTTGACCACTAAGGCATTAGCCACGTAATAACAATTTCTCCACTTTAACTTAGGCATCGGAGCAACATCATAATCTAAATCCGGAGATTTCTCATTAAGAGTAGCAACAAAGGCATAATAATTGCCATACATTGCCAACCGGTTATAAATAAAGAGTTCATCGGGGCCCCCAAAGGTCTGGGTAAAAGCCCTGAACGGATTAATAGGTTCTAATTTCCTCGCCCATGCAAAAGCCTCTACTACTTCCTTCTGGTTCAAACTAGAATTAGTGCCATTTTCATCCAAGAAATGCCCGCCATTGGATAGAATCAGATTAGGAAGCATAGCAACAGAAGTAAATCCGTAAATTTTGTCCCTTTCGGATGTTTTGTTATCTGTCATAATCCTTTCCCCATAACGATAGATGTCCTCGTAAGTCCACGATTCATCCGGATACGGCACACCTGACTGGTCAAATATCTTTTTGTTATAGTAAAGACCAAATAACTGAATGGAAAAAGGCACGCCCCACTGTCTGCCTGCTTTATCCTGCAAAGACTTAATCCCATAGTAGTCATCTGATTGCAAATCGCCATTAAAAAGTCCAGAAAGGTCTGCTATAGCCCCCCGGGAGGACCACTCAATAATCTGTGTGCCATCAATAAACCACACATCCGGACTTGTATCACCAACCATTCTAGTTACCAGTCTTTCGTTGTATCCGGACCAGGGTAAAATTTCAAGTTCAATGTGAATACCTGAATGCTGCCGCTGAAAACTTTCCACAATTTCCTTATGCAAAGGTATAAGTGTGGTAGTAGAGGGAACGCTATATTTTATAGTGGTAATCTTTGAGCCTATCGGGCCATGACCAGAAGAACATCCAGCCACTACCACGATAATAATAGAAGATAATATTACCCTATTAACTATAGACATAGTTTATCCCTCTCAAAATCAACAAATATTAAGTAATTATATATAAATTATTTTGAAATAGTCCCTTCAATTTCTTCCCAATGGAACCCGTCAATGTGAACTGTGCTCCAATCAGGTCCTATTAAATTAATTACACTGAGTTTCTCAAATTGGTACGGTTTATCGGTCTTGAACTGGTTAAGTAAGAAATCCTTAAGTTTTATCCTGACCTGGGTCCATGGTAAATTCCCCCCGTCAGTCTGCCATGTATATTTACCCTTGACCCCAGGACGAGCCTCATTTAAAAGGTCAACATCATAACCGTCACTGCATACGACAATAAATTCGTTCTTTCCTTTAGGCGCTGGATGTTCAGGGTTCAACCACTCTACTTTTAACCAGAAACAAAGATCCATGTCTTTGGTTCCCATAGTGCTGATATAGTCCTTGTTGCCCAATTTGTCACTATACCCCTCGCCTATAGACAGGGTAACCTTTGAAACCGCATTTGACCCTCCTATTTCCAGAGAACCATTGCCAACCTTTTTATCAGCGGTATCAATACTGAAATGAGCACCCCAGCCTCCTGTGCCCCACCAATTCCATCCAACTCCACCAATCTTTTCTGTCCACTCATCTCCATCAGCAGGAACCATCAACACCTGCTTGCCTATCTGGTCGCTATATGCCAGTTCTATACCTGCATTTAAAAACAATCCAACATACAATAACACTGCCAATTTGCTAACTTTCATCTTATCCCCCTTTCTTCAGTCACGTTAGACATTTCCAGGACGAGAGCACTATAAGGTTCCAGTGATTCGGACCTTGAAATATCTGAAGACTGATAATCTGATAACACGGTTAATTCCCCATCTTCCCCTACACGATTTACAATATATTTATTTCCCCCGGGTAATCCATAATCCTTAAGGTTTAGTGAATATGAAATGGTCTGGGATGATTCGGAGATATTAGTGAAAACCAATCCAATGGCTCCATCCGGAGACTTCCATGCTGAATAAAGAACTGCCGGAGAAGTGGCGGTTGGGCTGTTAGCCCACCATTCAAACGATATTGTTGGCAGTTCTTTATCCAATCTGGGAGGGGTAAGCATCTGTCCGTAAAGCAAAAACTTCCTGGCGCTATGTCGCGCTTTTCCCAAATTTTTAAGATAATTTGCCGCTTTTGGCTGCTCTATTGACATAGAAGGAAAAACCCATCCCAACTGGTCACCCCAAACAAAACTTTGTCCTGCTAACAGAGAAAATTCTCCCATCCTCTTATGTGCATGCTTACCATAATCCAAGCCATGCCAGCGTCCAAAACATATCTGGTAATCATGGTAAACAAACTGAAAGAATGGAATCATGTCAGGCGCAGCGTAGTGGGCAAGCAAAAGGCCGTCAAATGTCCCGACAACTGTCTCTGTATTTGCCTCAGTGGTAAATGCTATTGTCGGTTCGCTACCTTTATTAACTGCTTGACTTATACGCTCCATCATTTCTCTATAGCCGGCGCTTTGAGAATTACCGCTACCTACAGGATGTCCATGAGAATCGTCAAAACACATCTCTGCAGTACCGAACCCTGCCTGGTCAAGATAAACACCATCTACCTTATGCTCAGTAACAAGTCTCTGGACAACGCTTAACATCTTATCCTGCCAGACCTTCGTCTTAGCACACATTATAGCATAATTACGTCCATTAGCATGGTGCGTAGAAATTTCTCCTGACTTTAGTCTTATAGCATACTTTTCAGCGTTTTCTTTTATATAACTCGGGCTGGTATAATCCATACACCACGACATACCATTGGTATAAGGCATGACTGGAATACCAAGTTTGTGTAGTTGGTCTATAAGCGGGTTAAACCAATCCGTGGCAGGAAAATAATCAGGATATTCCGTATCAAATTGTTTCGTATCCTTATGCCGCCACTGCCACCAAACAATCTCAGCAGAAACCGGGATATCCTCCATAAATACTTTAAAATTTTCAACATTGCCATCACCCCGGAGCATCCACATATCACTATCCAGAAACCATTTTGCAATATCTTTCCTTTTGTGTAAAGGTCCTTTCTTGCACCAAACGGCTTCCTTAGTCACCCATTCCCTGTAGAGTTTTGCTGCTTCATACCAATCCCCTTTATAAATGCCAATTACTGTATCATACGGCATAACATAGTCAGTATTGGGTTTTCCCATATTTTCTGTAGGAAGATGTATAAAAGTATAACTAAACACTTGAGTATCGTTAACAGTTTCTGGATAATATCTATACTTTTTCTTGTTACCAGCAGGGTCATGTGTGGCAAGATAGAGCCCTTTATTCCCAACATAATAAGTGGACACCTGAATACCGCACTCATCGTAAGGCATAAGTGTTTCAGGCATAGAAGAACCTTGAAGTGGATTTTCAACCAGACGTGGAACTTTACCCCATGGATATACAAGATATTCTTTCTCCTTGGAACTCTTTGGCTTCCCTATATTGGATACTATCGGATAGTTCACATTTTCTATTCCAAGTTTACTGCTACGATTAGTTACCTCTATCCGCCATAACGAAAGCGGGGAATTGTTTTTTAAGGTTACAACTGCATGAACATCAATATTTTTTTGCTCGTTGGAGACGGTTATGCCCTTCCAATAGAAGTGAATATTCTTGCCATCGTTCACATCCACAATATCGTAGGTAGCAGAACACTCTACGGAATTATCAACAGAAGATATCCTCCCCACAGAAGTTACAAAACTAACTTTCCATAGGTTACTACCTTTAGTATCCGGTCCCGAGACATTAATAAAGTTGTAATCATTTTTAATGTCGGTTATGCCGACCAGGTCAAACCCCTGTTTCTTATTAAAGGTAATGCCAATGAGCCCATTATTAATTCTAATTAAGTCTCTTTCTTCTTTAACTGTTACATCTGCAAATGTGAATGGACATAAACCACAAACCGAAAAAATCAAAACCCCAATTATACTTACCAACTGTATCTTTATACCTTTTAACTTTCCCATTATTTGACCCTCCATCTTTATCATCTCTTTTTTACGGATATGCTGGTAACTTACGCGGGACTTTTGTAAACATTGGCAGAAATCTTCCTCCCGGCTCTATACCAACCACTCTATTCCCGACCCATTTCACATTAAAATCCTTAGATGTTTCGGAACCATTTCCCAACCATGGAAGGGTAACCTTTTGGGTAAAACTTATCAGCGGATAGATTATAGTAAGTTCTTCCCCTTCCTTCGCTTTTGAAAATTTAATGTAATCTCCTTTCCAAAATGGCTCTACTGGTTTGCAATTTCTATATGCTTTTACCTCTTTTCTATGTGTCCATGATGGCGGTCTGAGGTAAAAATCTGTCTCTTTACGCGTAACCACTGTCAGTCTTCCCTGCTCTGGAAAAAAGGAAACTACCTTTGCCTGAGAAGATTCTCTGTTAAAGGAAAGGTTAACAAAAACCCCTTCTGCGGATTCAGTTACTGCGTTAGCCCATGCAGTATATAGGGCGTGCATCCCTCCTGCTGAACAACACCCCATCATATCCATTTCAAAGTGCCCAATAACAGGCAGTGGTATAGGAGTTTCCCAATAGGTCGGCGTAGGTATCACCCAGTCATTGGGTCTAATAGCACCAACGAATCCGCCCTCAAACTCTTTCAATAGACGCAGACCTTCTTCAGCGCGTCCCGTATTGTCCGAATGAATACTGCGATATAGCACCGCAAATTCCGGGGTTACAAAAAATTGAGCCTCACGGATGTAATTACGAACATATCGTTCCACATGGTCCCAGTATCCTGGGTAACCAGCCTTAGCCAACAAGGCAGCAAGAGTCACCATGTCACTGACCACACATGTTTCTGAGCGAGTATGTCCATATTGGTCACCTATCATTTCCGGGAACCATCCAAAGTCACTGCCCTGTGAAACCATGAAGTCATATACCCTTTTTGCCCATTCTATGTAACGAGGGTTGCGTATCATCGCACCAAGATATGCTATCCCCCAAACCGCATGTAGATGACAGAAAGAGTGCCCGAGAAAACTGCCATCTTTATTAATACGATTGTCACCCAAATCGGGTTGAAGGTCATCAATCATACCGTCTGCCAATGCCAAAGCAAAATCCAGCGATTCAGAATCTCTCGTTATCTCCCAATAGTGAACAATGGGTCTAATGGCACCATGCTGGATTGTCCCCTGAGAACAAGATATCCATTTGCCATTCAACCATGGACCGCTGCCACCCTCATAATAAGCACGCCCTGTATCCCAACTTGCCAAACGGTATAAAGCCATCACCATCTTTCTTGCCTGCTCTATGGCATTGGCGTCTCCGGTTCGTTTGTAGAATTCTACCAAGTTGATAATTACAAGACCTGTAGCCCATGGACTGACCACAGAAATCCCGGTCTTCCAATACTCTTCAATCATATAGTGATAAGGAGGCACCCAGACGAAACCATCCTCACGTATATACCCTCTAATACGACGACGCAACCCCTCCTCATGGTCTATGCCTTCCTTGCTGTCACACATATCCCGCATATACATGAACTTCAACCCCATGCGAACATCAGTATCGCCATAAGTTATAAAGTCGTGTCCGGTAGGCGCCTTTGACTTGCGAATCTCTCTTATCTGTGTCTCCCATTCACCAGGGTAACTTAGAGAATTATATCCTGTGGGTGCTGGCGGGTAAGACAATGGTCTGATATAGAAACGCGCCTCGTAATCCAGTTCTTTTCTTAAGTTATGAATAAGATAATGCATTGCCCAGCGAGCCATATCACTGAGATTCATATCCTGTGAAGGAAATTCATCAGATAGAGATTTCATCCGTTTGGAACGGGTATCTCCCATAATATGCACCTGACTAATCTCCCCTTTAAAACCTGAAGGATGGAACTCCTTATTATTAGACACCCCATTTATCTCCATTCTTTTGGAACTACCAATCAATATACCCCCAGAGGTCAGGGTCATTTGCCTTACTAAAGTTTTCTTTATATTTAACCCACGCCACATGTCCATCTACAAACATGATATTGGCACCACCGCTGTGCTCATTGCTCGGCGGGGATGGTCCTAATCCGGCAATATAAATACTATCTGTCGGTATAACAACATAGTTGTAGTTACTACCATCAGTGTAAAACAACCTCTTTAACTGATTCTGGATTGTATCCATATTTCTGAATCGCGCCCCATTCCATCCGAATGTCTCACCATTAAGAGCATAAACCTGATTATTGGTCGTAGGACATACCCATGTAGAGATACCTTGTGCCGGGGCATAACCTGCACTTTCAAGAACCGAAGACCACTCACCTTGACCCGATTTCCATGATGTGGGGAACCATTGTTCATAGTCGTTGGCATACATCATAGAAGACAGATATATCTGCTTCATATTATTTATACAACGTGTCTGTTTGGCTTTTTCTCTGGCATTCCCCAATGCTGGTAATAACAGTGCTGCCAGTATGCTAATGATGGTAATGACGACTAAAAGTTCTATCAAACTGAACGATTTTTCTTTTAGCATATAATGGTTCCCTCATCATCTCCCACACTATTAATTTTACCATATAGCACTGTCTTTTTCTACTTTTATTGTCATAATTACAGTAAATAATTACCCATATTTTAAAAACAATGGTTGGAGGGGGAAAATCCCCTCCAACCATGCTCAACGCTCATTTCAACCTATGATGGTGCAAACCTTAGTTGACTTCTGTTGCGTTGTAGTTCTGACCGTTGTCAACAGCACTACAGCCGTCTGCTTCATCGTGAGGAACAACAACCTTGACCTTTAGACCTGTTGTCGTAGTAGAGTTTCCAGCAGCATCTGCTGCTTCAACGTCTGCTGTGATTTCATAGACTCTTCCATCTCCTGTTCCACTTCTTTCAGCGCGCAAGGATACGATGTCACTATAGATAGGGTCAAGTTCAGCATCAGGTACGTGAAGTGACGCACCTCCACCTTTTCCACCAGCACCCCTTGCAGTCACAGTTGATTCATCACTGGTCACACCAGTAACCGTCACAGAAGTAGTTGCAATACCACAGTTATCCGAAACATTAGAATCAACAATCACATCAACCATCTTATGGTTCGGTGACCATAAGCAATCTGGCGAGGCTGTCAAACCACTAATAACAGGTGGAGTATTATCTGTTATCGTGATAACAACAGTATCTGTAGCCGTTAGACTACCATCACTTACCGTTAATGTTACCGTAGTAGAACCAACAGGAAGTATTACAGTTGGGCTTACTCCAGATGCTGTTCCACCACTCCATGCCCATGCATAGGATAGTGCATTACCATCAGGGTCTGACGAACCTGAACCACTAAGGGTAACATTCGCAGAACAGGTAGTAGCACCAACACCTGTCCCCACGGCTTGGTCTAGTCCTGCATTTGCGATAGGTGCTTTATTTTCTTCTGCCCCTACAGCTATATCAAGTGGATAGCGAGTTACAACTGACATTGTCTGGGGATTAAGCCAACCTCCACTCTGAAGATTTATCAAGTCAGTTATATAAGCCCCTGTTGTGCCATTCCATACACGAATTACTGCATCACTATCTGCTGTCAGTATCTCATTACCTGAAGCGGCAGCAACATCTCCTATCGCTACACTAACCGGGTAAAGACCCGGCTCCGTTCCTATACCCGTAGTATATAGTAATGTCCCCCCTCCAGTCCATACACGCACAAAATCATCGTCACATACTGCCGCTATCCTGTTATCCGCTACGGCTATATCAAGTGGATAGCGAGTTACAACTGACATTGTCTGGGGATTAAGCGAACCTCCACTCTGAAGATTTATCAAGTCAGTTATATAAGCCCCTGTTGTGCCATTCCATACACGAATTACTGCATCACTATCTGCTGTCAGTATCTCATTACCTGGAGC
>JACQRL010000284.1 GCA_016206485.1 Planctomycetota bacterium
GATTTATAAATGGGAAACTCTATTGATATTATTCTATTTTAACTTTAGTTAGGGTGGTTAGCTAAAATGGATAAAGAAAAAGATGAAAAAGTGCGAAATATTATGCGAATAAAACTCAGCAGAGCTGCAAGATCATGCATGGCTATAATTCATAGTTATATGATTTCAAATAAATATGTCCAAGACTGACTCAAAATGCTAACCCAATCAATCCAAATATTAAAACAAATGCAGTATCCAAGCGGGCTTTTTGCAGCATCAAGACTAAATGTTAAAACCGGCTACAATCTTGCTTGGATTAGAGACAACGTTTATACCGCTATCGGCTTGGAAGCTGCTCAAAAGTACGGCGTTGTAAAGAAAACTTTAAGGGCATTGCTTGATGTCTTTCTAAAGCATGAATACAAAATAGACTGGGCTATAAAGGAAAAACCGAAGCATCATTACCAATACATTCATGCAAGATACGACCCAATTACAATGGAAGAGGTATGGGAGCAATGGGGCAATAAGCAAAATGACGCAATCGGGGCTTTATTGTTTAAAATTGGCGACCTGGAAGAAAAAGAAATAAGAATCATCAGAAATGAAAACGACCTAAGAGTTCTGCAAAAATTGGTTTATTACTTGCAAAGTATTGAGTATTGGCATGATAAAGACAACGGGGTGTGGGAAGAAAATGAGGAAGTTCACGCTTCTTCAATCGGCGCTTGTGTTGCAGGATTGAGGAAAATAAGCAAGATTGTTGACGTTCCAAAAGGGCTAATACAAAAAGGAGAAGATGCTCTAAACAAAATTCTGCCAAGAGAATCAGAAACTAAAGAAGCAGATATGGCTTTGCTGTCATTGATTTATCCTTATAATGTTGCAAGTGAAAGGCAGCGAAATGCAATCTTAAAAAATGTAGAAGGAAAATTAATGAAAGAAAAAGGCGTTATAAGGTATATTGGCGACAAATACTATTACAGAAACGGGGAAGCGATGTGGACAAACGGATTGCCTTGGCTTGCCATAATCTACAAGCAACTGAATAAACCCAGTAAATACGCTTTCTATATGAGAAAAACAAAAGAAGCAATGAATGAAAAAGGAGAATTGCCTGAACTTTACTATGCTGATGGAAAAGAATACAATGAAAACTGCCCATTAGCTTGGAGTCAAGCTTTGTATGTCGCAGGGTTGGAGGCTTGAAAATGGGCAGTGAAGTAGTTCTTACGAAGGCACTAGAAAACGAAGTGAACGATGCCTTGCGAGCTAATGGTGTAGCTAATAAATTTAAGAAATCCGGCTACCAATTGTGGTTGGGTGAAAAATTTGGTGGCCAACGAAACCAATTTTGGTATAACCCTGAGTCAGGACAATATGGGATTAATTATGCTAATAATCTGGTTCACATACCTGGAACTTACTTGGGGCCATTAGGTCAGATGCTTGGAGAAAGTAATGGAAATTCTCAAGCAAATGCTGATGATTCTCTACAACTTCTAGTTATGTATATAGAAGAAAATTTGCAAATGTGTAACGATGGTAAGGTAGTTAAGGGGGACAAAAGCTTAAATGTGTCAAATGGGGAAATATTTAATGATTTTGAGACATTGATGAAGAAAATAAAGCAATTAAAAGAATCTCGAAGACAATTAAGAGAATCTCGATTTGATGTTCAACAACTCAGAACAGGGGTTGATGATATATTACTCTATCATGAGCTAATCTCTCAGAAGTATATGGAATACGACAGGAACTGAAATAGACAATCAAAAACAGGGAAAAAATTTTTAATATGCCAATGCCTATCATATCAAAACAATGTATTTTGAGATTATCTTAAATGAGTGATAAACCGTGAATTTAGAGCAATTATCAAGAAGAGAATTCTTAGTGGGCACAGGGGCTTTAGCTGCAGCTGAGCCCTTTCCAACAACCGCAATAGCTGCTGACAATCGAAAATCAAAAAAATCAGCTCCAAGGCAAATTTCATTTAAAGAAGCCCAAGCAGATATAAGTTTGCGGCAGCAATACATTAATCAGTTTGTAACAAAAGAATTCGAAAATGACGCATCAAAATATTTTCAAGACATTATATACGACCACGACAAGTCTATGGTTGCAAAGGCATCAGTTACAGATATCAGCAAAGTGCTAGGGGACCCAGCCGAATTGGAAGTGACAATAAACCATTACCTAAATGATCCTCAATTCAGGAAACTGCCTGAACAGGAAAAGGATGCAATGAGAATCAGATTGAGGGCATCAGAAGAAGCTAGAGATGAATTAAAAAAGTATTTGGAACTCAGGAATAAAAAAAAACTCGAAGTAATATCCAAGTCTGCAGCATTGGTGCTTCATTACAGCGATAGATGGGGCATGCAGGCAAAATCTACGCTTTATGTTTTTGGGGATGCTTTTAAAGATATAGTCCTCCGTGCCAATGTGCCAAAATCATTAACTCAACAAGAGCAGATTACAATTCCAATTAAATATCCGTCTACTGAAGAATTGCTTAGGTCACGATTACAGCATGAATACACGCATGCCCAGGACAAATTCCACGGAATAACTATCAACAGAGAGTTGACGATTAGCGGCTCAAATGTTAATGATTTTGACCCGGCAGTTTTAGTTTTTGTTGAAGAAACGCGGGGCTATTTAAGACAAATCGAATTTATAAGAGAAAAGTTTGGAACAGCTCATTCAGCATACGCTGTTTCATTTAAGGCTTTTATTGATCATATGAGTGAAGAAGAAAGCAGGAGCATTATTTCAAGGTTTAAAGGAGGAAAACTAACCCCTCATGAAGAAAGATTTGTGAGATATCAAATTGACCAGATTTCAGCAAAAACTCCGCAAGTTTTGAGGTTTGTTCAATACTAAATTCACATTATTAATATCCCAAAAAACCTCATCAATCAATTCCATAAACATCGAATTGACTCCAATCTTTTTGCAAGCAAAAAGCTTGACCAAAAATGCACCATCGCTCCTTCGGAGCTGAATTGCTTCGCAATTCATTTAAAAACTCCACCTATCAATTCTATATACATCGCATTACTCCATGCCTGATTAAAGCAACCTTTGCTTGTCAATTCTTTTGCAGAGCTTAATTCAGAATGGCAGCCAATGCAGCCTTTCCAAAGTATTTCTTCAGTGCTTGAAGATATTATTTTTTTTATATTTCTGTTAAATTTTATTTTGCTTATTCTATTCAAGGTCAATGCTGACAAATTATTGAGCCAAAACCATGAATCTCCCCGATGATAGCTTTTTATGTCCTCGCCTGTGCTTTCATTAGTGAACAAAGAATTATTCCTGTCTATTGTCGCTAATCCGCCCCAATCCAGCCAAAGATTTTTCAAGGAATTATCAAAGCATTCTTCCCACTCTTTTGGCGTCAATAATTCAGGATAAACATAAGCCGTAATAAAAATATTGGGCCTTATTGTAAAATCGCCTAAGCCGTCTGCCAACATTTTGCCATTCCAGAATTTTTCCCTTAC
>JACQRL010000266.1 GCA_016206485.1 Planctomycetota bacterium
ATGTGAATACCTCGCAGAGGAAGACTCGGCCAATCCCTGATTTCAAGACATGGAATATGATTTTTCTCTTTAGTCTGATTAATAATCTGACGTAAAGTCTGAATCCCGTAGAAAATCCCTGCGACACTGGCTGATTCAATAATAATACAGTTCTCCCGAATTTCAAGAAGATACGTTTCTTCTGACTCATTGTCTTCCATGGGTCTTAAATTCAGATATATTTCGCCATCCCTCTCCCCATGTGGGAAATAGACGGGGTGAGGGGGTAATTTAATATTGGTTCCTTTTCTTAACATTTCCCTCAGTAAATCTGCCAACTGATAAAGTCTTTTCTCTAATGACCTATTGTCGTTAGAGCATAAGACAATAGTCTTCGCCTTACGAATATCAAAGTACCCATGCTTAGGTACCAACCTTTTAGGTTCTGGAATCAGACAGAGTTTTCTCATATCAACAAACCCCTATCATCTTAATTTTTCGATGCCTCTCGTATCTTCGGAACAACCATTCCCCATGCTTCTTCTAACTTCTTTAAAAAGATTACCACAGATGCCTCTGCGTCAAGATTTGGATAAGGTAGCATCTCAAATGTCACCGTCGGTCTAATCTTTTGGTTAAGGTAACCTATTTTAATAAGTATATTTAAGAATTCTGCCAGTTCCTCAACATCATTCTCTCCACCTTCAATTCCCAATGGTGGATGGAAGTCTCCGTAATAAGGGTTGTCTGGGTCGGCTTTGACACAGTTCCCAAGATGAACATGTCCGAGACATGGTGCAGATAGAGTAATCGCTTCTTGAAATGACTCATCAAGTAATGGAATATGCCCCATGTCTACCATTACTCCCAAGTTATAGATTCCAATACTTCGCATCTGATTGACTAATTCTACCGCTTCTCGTGTTGGCCCAATAAGTAAATTCTTACCAATAGACCGGTCAAATGGTTCAACCAATACCTCAATGTCAGGTTGGGCTGCTATGCTCAGTTCTTGCAAGTATTTGGCAAACCAATGACGTGCTGTCTCCCGATTCATGGAACCAGGATCTGGTCCACTAGCCACTACAATCCGCCTTGCTCCAACAGCACGGGCTGTTTCCAGATGAGTCAGAGCTGCATGGAGAGTTGCTTTATGCACATCTACATCTGGACTGTTTGGATTAAGTCCACCCTTTCCTAAAAAGAGCGGATAGTTATAGATCACTTCCTTCTGACTATTTCTAACTATCTCAGATTCTCTCTCTAATCTCTTTTCTTCAAGACACAGAAATAGATCTACAGCCTCGAACTCTGTCATGGCCATAATCTGAGGAAGAGTCCTTTCATGCTCATCCCAACTTGAGAAGACTTGAGGGAAGAGAAGGTGATGGTTTATACCTAATTTCATATAAGAGGAAAAAGGTTCGTTCATTTTATGTTGTCCTCTTCAAATCTAACGCCGCCAGTTCTTTTAAGTTCTTCTAAAATAGGGGATTCATCGCCAGGTGGGCAAAGTATTAACAATGCTCTTAGATACCTGTCATTTGAGTCATTGATTATTTGATGTTTTACATTTGGCGGTCCATAGATTAATTGCCCTGCTCTGATATTACATTCTTCTTCTCCAATCTGTATCCTCCCTTTCCCATCTATGATATACCAAAACTCCTGTGCTTCTTCATGTGAATGCAGCCCTCCTTCAGTCTTAGGAGGAACTATTACCATTCCTATGGATAATCCTTTAACGTCTTGCAACCCAGGAGAGAGCATAGAAGTCAAGAATTTTTTATTTATCCCTTTAGTCCACATCCCCTTTACTTTATTAATATCTATTATTATCATTTTCTGCACTATATGTTATGCTTCATTCCATGTTTTTCGCACAAAATCAACAGATTTCTTTACATTTTCTTTTCCACCAAAACTTGCTTCTTCTATACAGATCCAACCGTCAAATCTTGCATTCTTAAGCATGGTAAACATTTCCTTAAAAGGAACAAGACCAGTACCTAAAAGCACTGGTTTTAGTTCTCCCTTAACACATGTATCAGCAGCGTGTATAGTTACTACCCTATCAATAACTTTTTCAAGAATAGGAAGTGGGTCATCGCCATAAGCGAGTATGTTTGCTGTATCAAAATTAATACCAAGTTTTGTATTTTTTGTTCCTCCTACTATATTCAGAAATATCTCTGTTGGATGGGAAAAATCTACATAATCCCATGCATTAGGTTTGGCATGATTTTCATATACAAGTTTTATTCCAAACTTGTCAGCAGTAAATAAAGATTGCTTTAAGTATTCTATTACCCATTTTATTCCTTCTTCTTTTCCAGTTTCAGGATGAGCCTGACCGGCAGTGACTCTAACATATTGAGCGCCAAGACTGGATGCAGTGGCTATATCCGCTTTCAAAAACTCAAGTTGCCGGTCTCTCTCAATTGGAGACGGGTGAGTGAAATCTGGATATGTTGTTATCATAACGATTTTTATCCCAGCATCGTCTATGTCTTTTTTAATATTCTTGAGGTAAACAGGAGTATGTGTTTTCACAAAAAGAATGCTTAAATCTATCCCGTCCAGACCTACTTCAAGGGCTTGCTTGGCCCAATCTTTTATGGTCATCTTTCCATCAAGTATTTCTGAAAAATATGATACAGGTAAACAGCTAACCTTCATTTTTTCTCATTAATTAACAGAGATATAGGATATTTCCCATATTTCTCTGTGGCATGGATCATGGCAATGAAGTTTTCTGGTTTCACTGAAGAGTGAATACTGTTAGAAGAAGAAATTATATGTCCACCTCCTATAGAAGCCTTGGCAATACACTCCTTGACTGCCCGTTCCACATCTTCCACAGAACCGTGAGATAGAAGATACCCGCAATCTATATTACCTATAAGACAAACTCTCTTTCCATACTTTGCCTTGACCACTCCAATATCCATACCAGCAACAGGTTCTATAGGATTCAATCCATCAATCCCAGTATCAATAATCATGTCCAGCAGGGCATAGATATTACCATCACTATGTTTGATACAGTATGCGCCCTCCTCTTTTATAGCATTTACAACCCTTCTTAATCTAGGAAGGAGGAATTTACAGAACAGTTCCGGAGACATTAATGGCCCTATGTTTGTTGCATAGTCGTCTCCAAGAACTACGATATCAGCCCCGGCACGTATGGCACGGCGAATAACCACCTCATTCACCTCTACAACCATATCTAGGATAGCGTTAGCCAACTTGGGGTCACTAAGGAAGCTCATCAACAAATTATCCAATCCCATTAGATAGGCTGACCACATGAAAGCAGCGCGATGATGAAATACTATGGCCCTTCTACCCTTGAACCGACAAACCATCTCGGGTAGTTTTCCTAACCGACCAGAATCTTCAGGGTCTGGTGGAGAATAGGCGCGAAGGTCCTCAAACGAACTAATCGGACCTTTTATCGGGTGACTAACCATTTCCATCCCTGATTTGTAAGTAACGCCCCATTCATCCACATAGGTCTCACCTTGTTCACTGACCTTTTTGAAAAATGCACCACATCCAATTCCGTCCATATCCATCTTCTCAACGAAATCCGGAATGTCAGCAGCATCAGGACATGCTGCCCGTGCCACCCTTGGGTCAATGAAAAATTCAAGTATTGGCACACGATCCGGCTCTTTCAATTCTAAAGTTGCCTTTACTCTTTCATACGATGTCATAGTTCCTCTATCTATTAGGGTACAACTCCTCTACCATGCTATCTTAATATCATACCCGACCGTATCTTCTACCTTCGTCCAGCATGGCAAGGTAGTTATCCACAGGAATGTAGTTCGTCACCCAGTTGCCTAGACCAAGACAATATCCCCCTCCAGACATGCATACATCCAAGGTTTCTATGATACGCTGCTTAATGGTAGATTCATTAGATCGTGCCATAAAATCCACATCCACTCCGCCAAGCAAAGCCACCCTGTCTCCCCAACGTCTCTTCGCCTCTGTGACAGGTTCTATGGTATCTTCAAAGGAATGTTTTGCATCCATTTTCACATCATCAATCAATGTATCCATTATAGCATCTATCTTTCCGCAACAATGCAGGAAATAAAGTTTGCCATGTTCATGGACTTCTTGAGCCATCATTCGGTGCCATGGCAAGAATTTCTCCTTTATGATATTAGGCGCCATCATGGTTGATGTCTTATAGGCATAATCGTCAGTACCATAAACGGCAAAGACACAATGGTAATCGCATAAGGTGCGTGTGAGCCCCATGTGGAACTCACCAACGCGGCGTATCATCTCTTCTACAAGATGAGGGTCTTCATAGAGCTTCGTACAGAATGTTTCAAATCCAAATAATTCCCGCACAACTTCCCAGACCTTCGTTACATGCAGGACCGCCATGTCCTGAGGAAGGTGATGCTCATACCAGTCAAGTTGTGAATAATCAATCTTTTTGGGTTCTGGCCAGTTATAGGTTTCAAGGTCCTCCCAGGATTGAATTGGACCTTTGTGCTCTTCTGCCCAGGTTGTACCTTTTGAACCTGCTAATTGGAATTCAGCCCCAGGCAACCAAATCCGGAACACCTCGTGGCCCAAAAAACGCTGAATTGCAATTTCCCTTTGCCAGGAAAATTCCGGAGTTCCATCTTTAAAGTGATTGTCAGCGGTAAGACCGAAACGACGAACAATTTCGTTCTTAAACTCATCGCTTTCGCCGTGTTCAAAAAAATATACCCTTTCTGGCGTTCTCTCTCTTAGAAGATTTTTCCTTAGTCCATTAAGGTCCAGTTTTATTGGAAATAACATTACACACGGGCCTCCCTTTCACTTCTTGGGTCCTAGATTTTATTTGGGAACGTTCCAAAATAAACCTTCAACCTGACAACTGGATAGATCAAAGGGATCACGTAATCGATAATAAGATGTCAGTATCTTCCCATCAGGAAGTTCAACAGAGAATGGATGACCAATACTATGTCTAACATGACCATTAGACGTACGACATAACGAACCATTCCATGATAATAATATTTTCTTGTCCCAGTCCCATGTTTTTCCTTCGTCATGACTGATTAAGGCCTGAATACCGAGAGGAAAATGGCGAACACCGAATGTGACAACCACATTGCCGTCTTTCAAAACAAGTATATGCCCGGGAATTTCGTTATACTCGGTTACTTTCACAGGATGGCTCCAAGTTTTTCCATTATCAAGAGATTCAGTCAAAGCCATAAAATGAACTTTTTCACCAAGATTAGCAATATCAGGATGTGCCCCTCGTCTTGGATAGTCAGCACCATTAATTCTAAGAAAACCGAGAAGTTTACCCGATTGTAACCTGGTAAAGGAGCTATCGGCTCCCATGTTAGTAATCTGATAATATGCATCAAAAGTATGTCCACCATCTTTTGATATAATAACATATTCCTTAGGTCGTTGAGGACTTTCATAAGTTCCTACAAAAAACATGAACGTGCCATCTGGAAGTACTACATGGCCACGAGCACCACATCCAAAAGGGCCGGCGGGACAGAATTTTGAGATATCTACCTGCCATGGATGAGACCATCTTCTTCCGCCATCTTTAGACTCACAAATAAATGGCCCATGCCAGGGATGTAAGGGATCAATCTCACTCATCACACGCATATAACACAGAAGAAGTGTACCATCTTTCAACATAACCAAGTAACCTTCCCTGTCATTATATGTTGAATTTGTCACTCGTATGGGTTCAGACCACGTTTCACCACCATCAACAGAGCGTATAACCTCCATCCATTCTTTCTCCTCTGAAACAAGGTAATTCCTTATATAAGAAAGAACTATCTCCCCTGTTGGTAGAACGGCAATAGACGGTTTGCCAGCAGCGCTATTTACAAGGACCTCATGTTGCGCCTTAAACGCTCTGAGAATAAAGAAACTATTTAGGTCATCACCATAATTTTCATTAAAATTTTTATCTTTCATCTTTTCTCACTTGTGAGGATATTCTTAGTCAGTCTAACTCTAGCATAAAACACATCTCCACTACAGTCAACCATTACAAAGCGAACCTTTCTTCCTTTTTCATAGGGTATTACTTCATACGGTTGTTCCAGTTCGGTCCCATTGCGCATAATATACTCAACTGTCTTGACAGAGTATTCTGGAGGTATGGGCACTTCCACCAGACGTTCCTCAGTTGAGGAAACCCGAATTTCCTTTTCGGAAAATGTAGCATAGCACTGGTTACTAAGTGTCATGCTGGCATAAAATCCTTTCAGAGGACCGGTTTTATATTTCCGAAAAGCAAACACTTCAGCATTTCCAAAATAATCAAGTCGTCGCTCTTGATCTGCAGTCATTGGGGCATTCTCATACACCTTCCATGAAGACCCGAAACGGTGCCTATCGCTCTCTCTCGATTTGTGGTAGTAGGCATAGGGATGAAGCATTACATTAAGTGGATGATTGCAAGCTACTCCAAAAGATGGGACAACCATCCAGAATTCTTTTGATTTGCTAATGGTAATAAACCATGGGGTTGCATCTACCAAAGTTTGCGGTAGTGTGCGTGTAATAATACGTGCCATTTTCCACCAGTTGTCACAGGTTGACGTCCAATCTTCATTAATATAGACACGGTCCACCCATGGTTGCATGAAAGAATCAGCAATTATACGACGTACAACTACGTCAGGTTTATATTTCTTTGCTGTCTCGTATATAAATTTACCCACCTTGTAGGTCATGAGATCACCAATCCCCCATTCAGGATTGGCAAATTGCCATTTCTCAGGGTCAGGGGTCTGGTTATTGTGTATAGCCAGAAAATCAGCATTCAGACAGTCAGGTTCATCAGAAATAAGAAAACGAATTCTATCTTCCATATAAGTGCGTGTACGTTCCTGAGTCCAGTCAAGAAATTGGCAGACCATCCCTGGATAGCTGGCTACAGACGAGGCCTCAGCTGTATTTCCCGGGACCATGCGTTTGCAAAAACATTCGGTATGTTCTTTATAAAAAGGAATAGACGGGTCAAACTTATAAGGATGAAAATACATGGCAAATCTTTTCCCTTTTGAACGCATCTTATCTACAAACTCCCGGAACTCTTGTGGTGTTCCGAGTTTTCGAATGGGCAGATACTCTCCATATCGCTCAAAATAGCCCTGTTCTAACAAGATAAAGAATTCCTTGAGACCAGATAGTTCTTCAACCTGATTAATCCACTTGGAGAGCTGGTCCTGCGTTAAAATACTTTCTTCTGGAGTAGAAGGCTGAACTCTATTGCTTCCAGCAGAAGCAACCTCGTCATAAGCGCCCCATATGGGTAAACCCCACCATTCAGGATGAGAAGTGCGGGCACGCCAGTAGCCAGCTTTACGGGTTAGGTCAGCATGAGTAGTCAAAACATCATCTGATGAGCTCAGACCAAAGATGAAATAGACAGTTGGGAAAAACCCCCCTTCACAACTCGGCATGAAATGCCTAATGGATACATAAAACTTACCATGTTTCATACAAAAGGTGGTCTGACCAGCAGGTAATGGTCCAGGTAAGGACAGACCAAGCCATTCTGTGCGGCTAAGTTGAAAAACACAGGCTCGTACAGGCACATTGGAAAGCCAACCACAGGGGGTATCACCGGGATCTAGTAATCCCTGGTGGCCATCGTCGTATTGAGGACAATCACGCGATGAACTGATGGATACCTCAGTAGTTCTATAGCGGTCCCAGAATTTGTCCTGGTCAATATACTGAAATGTCTGCCATCCTATTCCTTCAATAAGACTATTACTAAACAAGTTGACATCTTCGTAATAGTCTTTCTTACCCTCCCATCGGTATATCAGCATATTGTCCTTAGATTCAATAGTCACTTCACCACCGTCATTAGTTAGCTTGCCATGTGCTAAATCTCCATCCTGCTCCCAGATATCAAAAGAAATTCCTACTGAAGGTAACAGGTTAAGGTCCATTATCTCCTTTTCACCAGTTTCGACTATCAGGCGATGGTTATCCTTAATATAGATATAGCGGTCCTTATTTCTAAATAATTCCATATCGTTTACCCAGCAGTATTTTGCAGAGTAGTAAGTTTTTGAATCTTTATTATATACATGGCTATCTCTTTACGGATATTATCCTTTTCTATACAGAAGAACGTTAAGTTCATTCTCCATATCTTTAACTGCTTCTTCGGCAGTTTTCTCCCCTGCCATAAAATACTCAATATGCCGAGTTACAATTTCACATTGCTGATCGTATGGAATTCTATGATTAATTTCCATCTCACTGATAGTAAAACAGTATTTAAAACTATCTAAATAGACCTGATTTTCTCCCGTCGGTCTACCTGGCTGATTTAGAAAAAAATCTATATTCTCTCCGCTGGTACGAATGGGAACCGAATCCCCCGTTTCTATCAGAAATCTGATGCCTTCTGGACGGATGAGAAACTTAGCTAACTCAAACACCAAATCAGGATATTTGGATTTTACCCAGACTCCAAAACAGTTAAAACTTAACCTTGTAGATCTTTTCTTCCCTCGAGGTAAGGGGGCAACACCCCAATCTAATTCTCCTGTCTTCTCTATCTGAAGAGTAGCAGTGAGCCACCGTCCACCTCCGAGCATTGCCACCTTCCCTGATGAGAACATCTCAATACTTCCTTGGTATTCACCTTCACTATGAGTAGGGGAAACATGATATCGGTAACTAAGGTCCTTATAAAACTGAAGAGCATTTACTACCTCAGGACTATTGAGGGTAGAGCGGTCTTTATCCTCATTCCAAAAATGGCCCCCATTCTGAATGATAAATGTCTTCTGATGATAGGGAATTAGTCCAAATTGGGTTACCCTTCCCTGATTATTTACTTTGGTAAGTCTCTGAGCTGCCTCAAGCATATCTTGCCATGTCCACTCTCTATTAGGGTATGGAAGTCCTACCTCATTAAAAAGTTTCTTATTGTAATATATGACATCCAGATTAGCATTATTGGGAAGAGCATAAATTCTTCCATTATACTTCTGATTTTCTATTAACTGAGGGTAAATTTCATCAAAGAAGGATTTATCCTTCTCTATAAAAGGCGTAAGGTCCAGTAGTACCCCTTTCCGAGCCAGTTCTACCGGAGTCTCATAAGGAAGAAAGAATAAATCAGGAGCCGTATCGCTGGCCAGTTGTGATAGAATCTTGCTATTATAGCCACCACCAGCAATAGGTTCGTATCTAATCTCTACTTCAGGATGAATCTTTTCAAACTTACGGGCATCTTCTTCCCGAAATCTATCGTATACAGGGTAACCGTAAGCCGAATATCTAAGGACGACTTTCCTTGCATCTTCTTCATCTAATTTTGCACAACCTGTCAAGAAAATAACACTAACCAAAACCAAATATATAGCTAATGCCAATATTTTTCCCATACTTTTCTCTTAATCTATGTTAATGTTAATTCTCTCCACGGAACACATAAAACAGGAGAGAGGAAGAGTATCCTCTCCCTCTCTCCTAAGCCCATGCTTGATAGTAGTATCTCTATCTTTACTTTACCTCACTCTCTTACCCACATTTGTCGTTGCTGCAGACGATACTATCTGGCTATGCTCATCATCGTTAATACATCCATTTTCTAACAACTCGTTAGCCAGATGTGCTACAGTTGAAACAAATGCCCCATGATTCCTTGGATTAAAGGCAATTGCCTGCGCCTGAAAATCTGATGACAGTGCAGCAATATTTGCATTACCCTGCACATTCACCCTCGGGTCACTATCATCACAGTCTATGCTACTTGGATATCCATCGCTGTCATCATCGCGACCACTTGCCATAGTTGTGTCGTCTACGCGAACTACAGCATCATATGGTAGTGGTGGCGGTGGTGAAGTATTACCATGCACGCCGGTAGCAAAATAGGTGATTACCCCTCCTGACACATCAAACTCAGCATCCACCCAGATGCCATCTATCTTCAGTACGTACTCATAGTAACCATCAACAAGCGGTCTGGTAACAGCACCACTTGCTA
>JACQRL010000267.1 GCA_016206485.1 Planctomycetota bacterium
AACATCACAGACACTAAATCGTCATTCTGTCAGGCGCTTTTAAAATATTTCCTTAAACAATAAATTAATTGCTGTAAAAAATAATAGAATCGAAAAAGTAGCTCTCAAAAATTTGGGGTTTATTTTCCCGAGAAATTGAGCCGCCAAAACAGATCCGGCTATCATAGACACCGCAAGTGATAAAAAATCAACCAGACTGAAATAAGAGTTTCCTATGTACTGGATTGACCCAACAGAGGTAAAAAATAAAATAAGTAAATTGCTTGTTCCTACAGAGATTATCATATCTCTTTTTAAAAGTTTATGGAGGGTTGGGACTGATATAAAACCACTTCCAAGACCAAACGCTGAGGACAAAACCCCTGATAAAAAACCTATAGGAACAAGTGTCAATCTAGACATAGCTTCGCTTAGACCATTTTCCTTAGAAGGTTTTATCATATACCAGGCGACATAAAACAAGACCAAAGATAATAGAATCTTGAAGAGACTTGCATTAATAGAGGTATTCAGCTGAAATCCGATAAAAACGCCCGGAATTGAACAAAACGCCAAAATTACCAGACTTTTATAATCAATATGTTTTTTCTTAAAATGAATGTATGCAACGATTGTTCTGGAAAAAGCTATTACAGCGATAGATGTACCAACACTGACTTTATTATCCAGACCAGAATATATCAAAAGGAATGGAACCAGGAAAACCCCGCCTCCTAGTCCTGATGGAGTTGCAACAAATCCGACAAAAAACCCGAAAGCTACCGGCATTAAAATATCCAAGTGCGCAATTATAAGTCATAATGCAAATGCTTCCATTTTTATTAATGCGATTTTAAATGACTTCGCCGTCCATATAAGTTACAATTTAAATGCGTGAGAGCTTTAATAATACTTTTATTTCTTGTACACACTCGTGATGATGAGATCAAGCAATACACTAAAGAAGTAGAAAAAACAAGAAAGCTTAAATTCAACAATAAGGTTAAAGTCCAGTATACTCCAAGAGATGAATTCGATACATATTACAAAAAAATGAATCAGCTCTGTGTCCCTGATTCATATTTCAAACATTTACAGGTTGCCTATTCATGTTTCAAGATAATTGCCGGTAATTTAAATATAGAAGACTTAACAAAAAATTCTTCGCAAGCCTATGCCGGAATCTATTATCCAATCAACAAAAAACTCCTTATTCCCGTCCCACAAGTAGCAAACTTCAATAATAAATCAATTGAGAAACTTTCCGTAACACATGAGCTTGTTCATGCCCTTACTGATCAACATTATAATCTCATGAAATTAAAATCTCCAAACCTGGATTTAGATAAAAGTCTTGCGCTCAATGCAGTAATAGAAGGAGATGCAACTTTACACTCATACAAAATCATTCACAAAGGAATGTTTAATTCCAGAAAAGGTTGGATCCTGCAACAGCTCAACAGCTTTAATAATGCATTCACACAAAATAGCGGCATGCTGTCATTATCAATTCTCGGAATGTTTCCCTATACTAAAGGGTTTGAATTTGTCTCGTACATAGATGAAAAAGAGGGCGTTACAGGTATTAATAAATTGTATACCGATCCGCCTCTTTCTACTGAGCAAATATTACACCCTGAAAAGTATAAAAAAGACTTTCCGCGGGAAATAACAGTTTCCAAAACTCTGGAACAATCGATGGAAAAAAATGATTGCACCAAGCTGACAGAAGGAGTCATTGGAGAAATTGGAACGCAGTTATTCTTAAAAGGATTAGGTCTTGCCGATTATACCAAGCTTGCAGAAGGATGGGACGGAGATAAGTACATTATTTTTGCCGATGAAAACGGAAAGAACATCCTCGTCTGGTATACTATTTGGGACTCTGCCAAAGAAGCCAAGGAGTTTTACAACGCTTTCAAATCAAGTAAAAAGCTAGGAAAAAGATACAGTATTCATATTTACGGTGACATGGTCATTATAACAAACAAGCCCAGCGCTTCACTAAGCAAAATTTTGAACTCTGGTACGCTTAAACAATACGCGACTTCGAATGAAATTCGCGCATTAAAGCTGGAAGAACCGATCGTATTCTAAATAAAGTATAAATCGAAAGTTTGAAATTCAAAATGGTATAAATCCTTCTATTCTCTGACGAAGTCAATATAATCTCAGCATGAATATATTAATTTTAATAGCTTCGCTGCTGCTATTCTATCAGGATCTCGGAAACATCGAAAAAACTGTTGAAAAAGAAAGAGGGTTCAAGTTCAAAAACAAAGTAACCGCCGGCCATTATACCATCGACCAGCTAAGAAAGTTTCTTAAAAAAGAATTTGAACTGTCAACACCTGATAGTTTATTTAATGACATGCAATTAACGCTTGAAACATTCAAAATTCTCACGAAAGACCAGAACGTAAAAAAGATATACTTGGATTTTCTTTCAAATAATATTGCAGGATTTTATCACCCTGTAAGTAAAGAACTTAAGCTCATCAGCCGTAACAACACAAATGAAATGACTATGGAAGACATTATGACAACATCTCATGAAATGATTCATGCCCTTCAGGACCAGTATTTTGACATAATCAAATATCAACTGAACGAATACAATAATGATGATATGAATTCAGCATTCACTGCTGTTATCGAAGGAGATGCCACTTTGTTTGGGATTATCTCTGCTCAAAAAGATCAGTACAAACTCATGTGCGATATTTGGGAGCAGTCACTTGAAGCACATCCAGCTTTAAGAAATTACCCTGAGTTCATTGTAAGATCGTTTTTCTTCTCATATACTTCAGGACTTAATTTTATCCGCTATATATATGATTCCAAGGGTGTTGCAGGAGTAAACAAGTTGTATGAAACCCCGCCCCTTTCAACCGAACAAATTCTTCATCCTGATAAATACGGAGTCGACTTTCCACGTGAGATCAAAATTAAAAAGGATCTCACTGACACCCTTAAATCTCATGGTTTAAAAAGATCCATAAGCAATATGATGGGAGAATTGGGGATTCAACTCTTGTTAAAACACCGAAAAACCAAATCTTCAAGATCTATATCGAGCGGATGGGATGGAGATAAGTACGCAATTTATGTAAATCCAGAAGGTCAGGCTACACTAATTTGGTTCACTCTATGGGACAGCGAAAAAGACAGAAAGGAATTTGAAGAATACTATACGAAATATCTGTCAGAAAATTACAGTGATAATATTAATACCGTTGTGTCTGATGGTGACATGGCAATAGTAATTCAAAATCTTCCGAAAAATTTAGAGCACATCGCCAATATTCAATATTTGAAAAACCTGATTACTGTACAAGAAAGAAAAGAAGTCAAGCTAGAGTCTCCAGTTTTGTTCTGATGTGATTGTAGCCAAATTCGGCGGTTCGACCCTTTCAAGCTATAAATCATTAAGAAAACTATACGACACGCTTGTAGCTCAATACAACCCGGATGAGCTTATAATCGTGTGTTCTGCCTTTAAAGGGATTACTGATTCCTTATTAAAAATTGCCTATGCTAACAATAAAGCTGAAGCAAAAGACAAACTTGAAAGAATCCTGAGTATACACAAAAAAGTTCTGCACCATCTGAACATTAAACCTGATTGTATGAGAGAACTCTTTATCAGACTCAGAGGCGAGGTTGACGAACTGAGTCCGGACAATATAGATACCGCCAGACTCGATTCACTCCTTTCTTACGGAGAAAGGCTAAGTGCAAAGATAATAAGCGAAGTTCTGAATAAATTTGGAATTCCAAGTATCTCCCTTGAACCAAAAGATATCTCCTTTTATACTGATTCAAACTATGGAAATGCTGTCCCTTTGCCTGAATCTGAGGACCTCATAAGAGAGCGCTTAAAAGAGGTAAGGGGACTTCCCGTAATCACAGGATATATCGGTATAACAAAAGATGGGTTCACTACAACGCTTGGGAGAAATGGCAGCGATTATACTGCCTCATACATAGGTTCTTGTATTAGTGCGGATGAAGTCCACTTCTGGAAAGATATTTCTTCAATCTTCGATGCGCATCCAAACTACATAAAATCTCCAAAGAGAGTCCCGGAAATTACTTATACCCAGCTTGAAATATTATCATTTTTTGGTTCGAAAGTTATACATCCTTCAACTCTTTTACCGCTAAAAAACAAAAAAATCGTCGCTAAGATTTTTAACTTTAAAAATCCTGAAGAAGCGGGAACAGTGATTAAGGATAAGATCAGCGGTAATTCGAATAGATTCTTTCTTTCAATAGAAACAGATATAACCAAAATAAGCATGCAAACAACATTTACC
>JACQRL010000268.1 GCA_016206485.1 Planctomycetota bacterium
AATCTTTTTTGTTAATGAAACCAGAGTTTTGAAAAGTTTTGAGGAGCGTCTTATTAATGAAAATAGTGATAAAAAATTACTGAATGGAGAAAAGCAAAGGTGGTTATAGAAAGCTGTTTCTTTGACATTAAAGGATGTAGATTCAAAAATTAAATATATAGATTACTTTAAAACGTATCAGCAAGTTGAGTTTGACGAACAGTCCATTAGAAAACTATTCGATGATTCTGATGCAAGAGTTCGAAAGAGTGTAATAGATGTTATACATTCATTGTTATACACTCAGTATTTGTATGAGGGGCTTAACCTTAGCGGATCTACAGGCAAAGTAATAAAAGAAATAGCATTGTTAGCTCAGAAGAAAGTTGAGCAAATTAAAGACTGTATAATAAGGGCACTAAGTGATAAAGATCCAGAAGTAAGAATCGTTGCCTTAGAAGCGATAAAATCGTTGCAAACAGTTGATTTTCAAAACATTCTCGTTCACTCGTTGAAAGACCAATCACCAATAGTGAGAGCGAAAGCAGTGACAATGCTTGGAAAGCTAAGTCCTAGTTATTATTTTCATGAACTGGAGGAATTATTAAGTGATGAATCTAACGAAGTAAAGATTGTTGTAATTGCTGTTTTAGGACAAGAAATATGCTCAGATAAATTAGTTGATAGAATAGGAGCGTTTTTGAATAGTAGAAATCAAGATCTACAGATTGCTTCGATAACAGCTTTAGGATTACAATACGCTCAAAATTATTCAAGACAAGTTGCGGGATTCTTGAAAAATAGTAATAAATCATTAGTAGTGGCAGCTATCAATTCATTGAGATATATGGAGAAAATATCTGATTACAAAGAAGATGTTTTGAAATGTATAGAAAGTACTGATCCATTAATAAGGCAAGCAGCAGTTGAGTCATTGAAAGACTTTAAATATTCTGAATATGCTTCAAAGATTGCAACACTATTAAGCAACGATAAAAATACAAACGTTATTATTGCATGCTTACAAGCTCTAAGGGAATTTAATTCTATAGATTTTGCCGAGAAAGTTGCTGAATGTTTAAAATCCAATGATATCTGGGTTTTAGAAGAAGTGGTAATTACTTTGAGACAGTTTAATGCAAAAGAATATGCCGGTAAATTAAGACAGCTTTATGATGACCTTCCCTTGATAGAATCGAAAATATCTTTTACACATCATAAAATTGTCAATAGGGGAAGAGATATGTTCAATATACGATATGCAAATCCGAGAAAGGAGATACTAAAAACATTGCATTACTGGGGTATTAAAGTAGATGACTCTGATTAGCAATGTTTGCAAAATGCAATTCTGCATAAGCATTATTGTGGAATAAAGATGTGAATTAGCGTTTTATAGCTACTACTATCACCTATTACATTTCACCTCATTATTTGTTTTTTCAGCCCTTCGAAATCTTCTTTTGCATCAATGCTCACTGTTTTTTGGACTTCGATAAGTTTGAAAGTATGGCAATTTTCTAGAAAGCGGAGCTGTTCGAGAGACTCAAAAGACTCATTAGACGATTGTTTTAATGATGTATAAAGCTTCAACATTTTTTTTGTATATCCATAGACTCCAACATGAATATGGAATTGTGTAGCTCCATGTGGTATTACAGATCTTGAAAAATATAAAGTTTTAGAATCAATTGTGCTGGCTATCTTGACTCTGTTTGGATTCTGTGCTTCATCGGCATTAGTTGTGTAAAAAGCCGAGACAAGCTCATTTTCATGAAGTAATTCAAATAATTTGTCATGGACAGATCCATCTAACATCGGGTAATCTACCTGATGATTAATAACGAAATCTGCATTTAATTTGGATGCTGCCTCTGCACATCTTGATGTGCCGTTCAGATGCGGGAGCTCATTTTGAAAAAAAGGGAGCTTATATTTCTCGCATTGTGTTATAACTTCAGGTTCATCGGTCGTTATGAGCACTTTTTCCGCCAGTTTTGATTTAACAGCGCTTTCATATGTATAAGTGAAAAGCGGTCTCCCTTTAATTTCCAACAGCGCTTTTCCGTGAAGACGTTTGGATTTCAGCCCGACAGGAATAAGCAGTAAGTATTTCACTTAGTGACCTTTCCCATAGAAATAAGGAAACTTCGCTCAGACATAAAGGTCACCTAAATAAATGGATCATATAAAAAAGAAAAATTATAAAACAGTGGCAGAATACCGAGGATAATTATTAAAACAGAACATGCGACCATGACAGTAATTACACTGTTTGGAATTAATTTTTGTTCGGAGTCCGCAGGTTCTTTCATATACATATAAACGATTATTCTGAAGTAGTAATAAAAAGAAATAATTGTTGTTGCAAGAAGAATTATCGCGGGGATATATACAGTTTGATTGAAAGCAGTCGAGATCATATAAAACTTTGCAAAAAAGCCGCCTGTGAGCGGAACCCCTGCAAGAGATAACAGCATTATAGTAAGATGTCTTGCGTAAACTGGACTTGTTTTTCCAAGACCTGCAAAAGAGCTTATATCAGCAATACCCTCCTTCTCCAGCACAACAAGTGAAGTAAATGCCCCAAATGTCATAACAAGATAAACAATTGCATAAAATATCACCGAGAACTGATCTACTCCGTTTAGAAAACCGATGAGAATATATCCTGTGTGGGCTATACTCGAGTATGCAAGCATTCGTTTGACGTTTGTCTGGAAAAGTGCCAAGAAAGTTCCCAGTATCATGGACGCTACCGAAAAAGCCATTGTAAATCTATAAATAATTTCGTTGTAAAAAAAGAAACACATTTTAAATGCAAGAAATGCAAGAACAGCAGCTTTAAGAGTTGTTGATATAAAGGCTGTAATCGATGCTATTGCTCCTGTGTAAGCGTCCGGCACCCAGAAGTGAAGAGGGCTTGCTCCAAGTTTGAAAAATATCGCAGCAAGAATAAATAAGATTGCCGTGTAGAAACCATAGTTCTTTTCAGCGATTCCTGTAAAATCAAGAGATCCTGTCGAGCTGAAAAGCATGACCAGACCAAGGAGCAGAAGCGCAGAAATAATTCCTCCCTGCACAAAATACTTCATGACAGCTTCAAGACTGTATTTCCCTGTCCTGTTAAATGCAATGAGCACGTAGATTGCGAGCGAAATCATTTCTACTATGAGATAGAATTCCGCAATGTTTGATGTTCTTGTTAAAAAAATCATCCCTGCAGTTGCAAAATAAACAACAGCAGAAACCTCCAGAAAGAGATGCTTTTGTTCCTTTAGCTGAGCATATAACAAAAGAATTGTAAACATTGTGAATAGGATCAGCAGTGGGATGATTACAAGTATCAGTGAAAAGGATTTGATATTTATAAAGTAATATAGAAGGCAGGCGGCGCCTATTATCAGCGCCTGGACAAGCTGCATGACCGGTTTTGAGTTCACCAGTACTTTTGTCAGCGCAAGAAGCAATCCTCCTATGAACAGCAGGATGCTCAGCTGTACAGGGATTTCTTTTAGAGATTCCATGTGATTTTACTTAAAATTAGTGATGGGTATATTCCAAGTATCACCATAAGCGCTGACAGGATTGTAATGTATGCTGCTTCGGAAGTTGTCATGTCTGGATATGATTTCTTTTGCTCTCCCCAGAATACGCTCAGCCACAAGCGCAGCATATAGCAGGCGGAGAGTACGACCCCAATAAGCGCTGTCAGTGCTATTATTCCATAGCATTTGTATGATCCTGCAATACTCAGAAATTCCCCAACGAATCCGTTCAAACCCGGCAGGCCTATAGATGAAAGGGTTGTGAGCATAAAGAAAAATGCAAAGGTCTTCATTGCTGTTGCAAGACCTCCGAAATCATCAATGTCACGGGTGTGTGATCTGTAGTACAATATTCCAACCAGAAGAAATAATGCTCCGGTCGAAATTCCATGGTTTATCATTTGGAGATATGCCCCGTTAAGTCCGTCATTATTGAATGAAAAAGCCCCTATAATTACAAAGCCCATATGGGATACACTTGAATAGGCAATGATTTTTTTTATATCACTCTGAATATAGCTCATTAGTGCTCCATATATAATCCCTATTATCCCGAGCGCAACAACAACAGTTGAAAATTGTCTTGCTACATCGCTGAATAGAGGGATTAATATCCTTATATAAGCATATGTTCCCAATTTTAGGAGTATTCCGGCTAGTATGACACTCCCTGCCGTTGGAGCCTCAACATGCGCGTCAGGAAGCCATGTGTGAAAAGGAAAAACAGGAACCTTTATGGAAAACGCCAGGAAGAATCCTAGGAACAGTAATTGTTGTATTGAAACAGAAAGGTGTTTGATGGTGCTGGCCGCGCTTTCGAATGAACTGTCAGGCGAATGCTGCAGGATATATATAAGGCATCCCAGCATCGCAATACTGCCGACAAGGGTGTAGATTATGAATTTCACGGTGGCGTAAATTCTCCTTTCTCCACCCCAGATTCCTATTATGAAAAACATTGGGATGATTGTCAGCTCCCAGAAAATATAGAAACTGACCAGGTCTCTGCTGAGGAATACTCCGTTGCACGCTAGATATGAAAAGAAAAATGCGGAGTAGAAAAATCTCTGCATTTTTATTATATTAACTGAGGCATAGATGCTGATCATTGTCAGCAGTGAATTCAGAAGTATGAGAAAATAACTTATCCAGTCCAGCTGGAAGATGATTTCAGAATCAATCACTGCTAATGGCAGTACAATCGTTTGTCCGACAAAATTCGTGCTATAGATGCAGGCAGCAAAGCATACAGCGGATAAAGCAACTGCAAATCTTTTTGCAGTTTCCTGAGTGCACATAAGCACTACAAGAATGCTTATGAAAGGAATTGTAAACAGCGCATGCGCTACTATAAAATTTTCTGTCATTGCTTTTCTTCTTTTAAAATGAGCTTGTTGAGCACGTAACTAAACGTAGAAAATGCCAGAATAGCCAGAATAACAGTTGTTGCGTTTGCACTGAAAGAATAAAGTAAAATTCCGTACAGACCTATAATCATTAAGAATGCGTAATTGTTAACAACACCGCTTTGGAGATATGAAAATATTTTTGCAATCTTGTATGATATTTTGGTGATTCCTTCCAGTCCTTTTTTCTCAATAATAAGGTTATCTATGAAGTACCAGGCCACAAAAGCCGTCATTTTCAATGGCATAGTTACAAGAAGCTCCACCATGAAATCAACATAGAATTTGTTTTCAAGCAGTGTTTCGATCGGTTTACATTTGATTTTTTCTGCAATATTTTTTGAGTAAATATACAGCACTGCGAATATAGTTCCGATTGATGTCAGCACGAGGATCACAAACGGAGAAGATACTGTATGAAGAAAGCTTTCTACCAGCTGTTTTGGTGAGGCGATAAATAGCGGTGAGACTACGGTAAGAACTGATAAAAGTATCAAAGTGGAATCCATAGTTGCAGATTCGTGGAATTTATGCTCTTTTTCGCTATTTTTGAAGAATACAAACCAGATGACTCTAAAAATATAGATAGTTGTTATTATCGATCCTGCCGAAAGCATCAGCATGATAAATTTCTGGTAATCAGATCCGCTCAATGATGACAGAATGTTTTCTTTGCTGAAAAAGCCGGACAGTGGAGGGATCCCCGCAAGGGCAAGGGCGCCAATTAAAAAACTCCATAAAGCGATTTTGCTTTTTTTCGCCAGTCCTCCCATCTGCCTTATGTCTTCAATATGATGCAGGTTGTGAATGATATATCCAGCGCTCAAAAACAAGAGAGCTTTGAAAAATGCATGGGTAAACAGATGGTCAAAAGCAGTGTACGGTACAACCAGTCCGCAGAACATATAGCCTAACTGGCTGATTGTGGAATAAGCAAGGACTTTCTTGATATTGTATTCTTTGAGCGCCATAAGAGATGTGAGCACGGCCGTAAGACAGCTGATAGTCAGAATAAAATTCTTTACGAAATCGATTGAAAGAAATATGTCCCCCACCCTTAGGAATAAAAACACTCCTGCTGTCACCATTGTCGCGGCGTGAATCAGCGCGCTCACCGGAGTCGGGCCGGCCATTGCATCAGGCAGCCACACATACAACGGAATTTGTGCCGACTTTCCGCAGCAGCTGAGGAACAGAAAAACTCCTGCAAGTGTTATAAGTTCAGGATAATTACTTAAAAGGATATTTTTTTGTCCTAATAAACTTTGGAAATCCAGCCCTGAAAAGTTCGTGATAGAAAGAATTATAATTGATGCAGAAATAAAAAATAAGTCTCCGATTCTATTAGTAATAAATGCCTTTTGAGCCGCCTTTGCCCTGTAAAATTCATGATACCAGAATCCTATCAGCAGGAATGAACAGAGCCCGACACCTTCCCATCCCACAAACATAGTTAGAAAATTTGCGGAAAGTACGAGTACGAGCATGAAAAATATAAACAAATTTAAATACGCAAAATATGTTGAGTACTTCTTGTCTTCCCACATATAACCGATTGAGTAGAAGTGAATCAGCGCTCCGATCCCGGTAACGATCATTGCCATTTTTAGTGAGAGCTCATCTGCCAAAAATGAAATGTTTATAAATGAATTAGAAACAGGTATCCAACTGATCAGTTCAGATTTTACGAT
>JACQRL010000272.1 GCA_016206485.1 Planctomycetota bacterium
CTCTCGATCCAGGAAACAATCTGGATCGACGACATAGATCCGCAGGACGGATATCTGACAAATCAGGAAGATCTCAAAAGATACTGGAATCTTGATGGCGAAATGACTCTTGAAAATAAAAGTCTTGTTATAAAGAAAGGGAATATCACCAGATTGAAACTCTACGAACCGAATCAACCTGATTTTTCAAATGACATTAAATTAAATGCTATTTTTACGCCACAAACTCCTTCATATCAAATAAGCCTCACACTTCAAAATTATGAGGGAAAATTTGAAATTAGTATAAAAGACAATACAGCCGAGCTTTTTGTCGATGGAGCATCACATGAATCAAAATCATTCAAGTTATCCAATAATCAGATTAAAGTCGAGTTTTACTATTTTGATGGAGATCTCTCTTGCAAAATAAATAATGAGATCCTTTTTAAACTCCCGATAGTAAAAAAATTCAGAGATGCAAAATTTAACACCAGCCAACATATTGCTATCGATGTACAAAATGGGCCGGTTGCTGTAAGTAATATCTCAATCAAAAGAGATATTTATTATAAAGTATCGAGCGGCCACAACTTTTACGACATGACCCCTTTCTATGTACCAAAAGAGTGTTATGTTATGATAGGCGACAATGTGACCTACTCCCACGACAGCAGAGGGTGGAAATTATGCACTATCGATATCCCTGAAAAAGGAAAGGTTATATTTGAAAGCCAGTCAAGAGATGTTGACGGCAAAGGAAATACCGTAATCGTCGACAAGCATGGCAACAAATATGTTATAAATGGATATGCAAACTACGATTCTTCCGAAGGATATCCGTTTGTACACGAAAAATATATAGTGGGGAAAGCTCTTTTCATCTGGTGGCCGGCAAAGAGAGGGCTTACACTGATAAGATAGCTAATTTCATTTCAAACTTACAATTTCAGCTTTCTAATTTCAGGATCTATGAAAAGAATTTGCTAATGTTTTCGCTTGATTGCCCTGGGATTGCCAAGCTTTATATCTAATTCTTTTGAAACAAATTCACCGTCATCTGTTTTTCTTCTGACAATTATTTTCACAGTTGTTCCTGCAGGATAGGTGCCGACAACACCATGAAATCTTTCTTTGCTTTTTATTTCATACTTGTCTATATTAATAATGAGATCACCGGGTTCAAATCCGGTAGCGCTGTCAGTAACACCAACTACAAGTACACCGTCACCTCTCTGCCAAGGAGTTTCATACAGATCCGGTTCAGGATCAGAGATTGTAATTCCCTCAATATAACCATGAAATATCTCCTTTCCTTTAATAAGATGCGGGAGATATCTGCTCACATGAGTTGAAGAAATAGCCATGCCCAATCCTGCAAATGCCCTCCAAAAAACATCAAGATACTTTAATCCGAGTCTTCCTACAATCCCAACAACTTTTCCATCAGTATTAAGCAATGGCCCGCCAGAATTACCCGGATTGACAGCTGCATCAACCTGAATCGCGTCCAGATACCAATCCTGATACCGATGCATAGAAGTTATTTGGCCAAATGAGATTGTTGCTTCCCAGTTGCCGTCTGGCAAAGGTATCGGACTTTTCTTTTTTTTACCATCTTTTTCTTCTCCCTCCAAACGTCGAATATCAGGCAAAGGAGTTCCTTTTGCAAATCCTGTTAGAAATGGATTTCCCACCACAAAGACAAAATCTGCTATTTCCATCAGGTCAGAATCATCGATATCCAAATATGGGAATTTCTCATCAGAATCCACCTTTAAAAGAGCAAAATCGCTGAATTTATCCGAAGTGATCATCTTGCATTTATACCGTTTGGAGTTAATAACAATGTCGTGTACAGGATTCTGTGTCATCCCTGCTACGTGATGATTTGTGAGAACAAGCCCATCTTCAGATATAAGAAAACCGGAGCCACCTACAAGAAAGAAAACGTACGCATTGGCAGCTTTTGATACAACACCTACTAAATGATCTTGAAATTTTAAAATTTGCTCAGAACACCTTAAATCTTTAAGTCTAATACCTTCACCGGATGTTTCTCCTCCATGCTTATCAACAAGCTTTTTCAGCTCAGTCGCCTTGAAAACAAATCCCACCCCGGAACATTGAGTCCAAGGGGTTTCATTGTTAACTTTACATGCAATACCAAGAAACTTCCCCTGCCTGTCAACTACCGTACCGCCAAGATTTTGATAATTCATCTTCACGTCTGCCTGGAAATATTGGTTTTCATATCGGTAAGTTGCACTTATTATCCCATGTGTTACAAGAGCGCGATTTGAATAGATTCCTGCGCCCAAAAGAAAACAAAAATATCCCTGTTTCACAGAATCGATATCAGCCGATTCCAGTACAAGCAAATCCTTTGCGTCAATTTTCAGTAATGCTATATCTGATTCTTTATTATTGTATACAATCTCGGCAGGATATTCCTTTTGTCCATGAACAACCGTAATGGTATCAACCTTTCCGGAAAGACAAAATGAACTTGCCGCTATCAATCCATTAGACGAACATACAGTACCTGAAAACTCATCAGGGATCTGATTGATTATCTGATCTAGCGTCTTGGATGGCACGCCGTCAGATGCGGATTTTTCTGACCGCCTTACAACAACCTTTACTACAGCCGAAGAAAGATCATCTGAGATCTCCTTAACCATTCGACCCTGAAGCTCAACAAAATCATCCTGAGCAACACAGGCCAACAAAATCGCTAATACTATCATTTGATTTTAAGCTTACACTCCAGTTTCATTCCATCATCTTCAACAGTTATATAGATTATCCCTTTTTCAAGTTTACCCACGATATCATCAAACTGTTTTTTCGAACAGATGGACTTGCTGCCGATTTGTAAAAGCTTCTGTCCCTTCGCCAATCCAATATTCTGCGCATGAGATCCGCTGACAACATTATTTATAAATATACTTCCCTCTTTTTCTTCGATATCAAAGCCTAAACCAAATTTTAGCTCACCGTCTGAATCAGAAGTATCTTTACCGACATCCTCATGCAGTTCATTATGAAAATCAACCACACTCTTCAATACTTTAGAAGGAATCATACAGGTCATAAAACGAGCAGGATGAAAATTTACTGTAACCATACCAATAACTGCTCCATACTTTGTAAACACAGGAGCCCCTCTGAACCTCCAATCAGATGAGGCTGTAATCTCGCAAACCATACCTGTATAATGAGAAAGCATCGCTGTTCCATCCAGAGTGTAAGTTCCACACACATAACCGCGGTTTACCGAAATCTGCAGGTCATTAATTAAAGTGTTGTTGCTATTGCCAGTAGCATATAATAGTTCTCCAACAGAAAGTTCATCATAAACAAACTCCGGTCCCTTAGAAAGTTTGAACTTTTCGAGCTTTGCTTTCACTACACTGACACCAAGATTCTTAAAGTGCTTCTCCATTTCAGCATGAAATATCCTTCCGCTCTTTGTATAAATACGTATATCCCGACTGCCATCAGGAACAACCTCACTTGCAGTTAAAATATGACCGTCTGAGCAAAGAAATAATCCGGTTCCGCTTTCCTCACGCTCAACATATTTTGATCTCACAGCAACAACCAATGATTCTGCAGTTTTAGAAATCTTCTTTATATTTTTATCTTTGAAGTCCTCTCCGCCAAATAGAACCAGAGCCGGTACTATAACAGCTAATCTAATTGACATTACTTGTATATTATAATGACGTTCTCAACAACTGGAACAGTTTGCATCAGAACCTGCTATACTATTATTACTGTTATTAATGAGACCGCACATCCGGCGGCTATAACCAAACTTACCGCCATTAGTCCAGATAGCGGCAGGATAACAGTCCTTTATATTGACACCGGTTCAATAAGCAAGCGCAACGCTTAGGGGAAAGATTTATCCTGAGCGTAAATGAAAGGTAAATACAGGCATATATCGAAGGAAGAGAAGAAAGTGTAACTACGATCGCACGGGTCATCGAAGTGGATAAGAGCGCAGTATCACGTACAATCAGGAGAAACAAAGCGGCGATTTCTAGCTGGGAGAAGGGAACTGTTGAAAACACTAATGTTATTATCAGATGATACTTGCCTAAAAAAACAAATTTCGTTACAATCACAGCTGTGCAAATCAGAACTATTGAGCGTCTTATGAATAACAGACCTCGTAAATGTTTGGGTTATAAAACCCCTTTAGAAATCTTCTCCTCAATCGTTGCGCTTACTGGTTGAATGCAGCTTACTATAATTACCGTCTTATGTTTCGAATATTGATTCCTTTGTTAATGTCCGCTGATTAATCATGAAAGTAGGAATAATCGGCAGGACTAACGTCGGAAAGTCGACCCTTTTCAACGCGCTGGCAGGTAGAAGAAGAGCTATAATGGCTGATATACCTAATACAACTCGGGATATTATAAGCACGCAAATAAACATAAATAACAAAGCAATAACTATTTATGACCTCCCAGGTTGGGAATTATTTAGGGATTTTTTTCTGACAAATCCTCTGATAAAAGAGATAAATTTGATGCTTTTTGTAGTGGATGCGAAAGAGGAACCAACGCCATTTGATAAAGATATTTACCTGTGGCTTAAAAAATCCGGACAAAAATTCATACTTGTTATCAACAAAATCGATGACAAGAAACTTGAAATTCTCCAATACAACTTTACAGAATTTACCTCAGACATTTCCATACCAATCAGCTCTTACCACAAGACAAACCTCGATTTATTACAGTCTTCTATAGAACAAAACTTTGTCGGTTCAGAAACACTACAACCGCAATTGTCAACCGTCATAGTCGGCAAACAAAACGTAGGAAAAAGCACACTGCTCAACTCGTTATGCGGATTTTACAGATCAACTGTGTCGCCTGAAAGAGGAACAACGCGTGATTATATAGAACATACCATTACATTCAAAACAACCAATATTAAGCTGATCGATACGGCAGGATATTTCAAAAAAAAACATACCAAAACTATCATCGATATAGCTGTCCATTCAAAAATAATAGAGGCATGTGAGTCTGCTGATGTAATAATCTTTCTTCTCGACTGTACAACTAAGGTAGCAACATTTGAAAAGAGACTTGCGCAGCTTATTAAAGAAATGCACAAGCCCTGTGTAATATGCGTAAATAAAAGCGATCTGCTTAAAGACACCCAAAAATCTTCATTTACTAAACAGATACGCGAAGAGCTGCATTTTGTTAATTATGCCCCCTTCATCTTTATATCTGCACTACGAAATAGTAATCTTGATTCCTTATTAGACTCAGTTGTTCATCTGAATAACAATTTTCATGAGAAAGCTGATCTAAATTTTAAAGAAATAATCGAAGATATAATTGCTCGAAGGCCACCTCCGCTCGTCGGGACTAAAACAGCTATCGTTTATAAAATATCAGCCAAAGAACGTAATACTGTTGAACTGACTGTAAACGACAGCAAAATATTTTCTGACCCTTATTTGAGATCTATAGAAAATGAGCTCAGGCAAAACGGTTATTTTTTACATCTCCCATCTAAAATAATTCTCAAAGGAAAAAGCAAACATTCACATTGAGGAAACGTCACTTCGGTCTCTGAAGCGGAAAGAGTATTACATCCCTGATCGATGCCTGATTTGTGAGCAGCATAGTGAGTCTGTCTATTCCAATACCTAAACCTCCTGCCGGCGGCATTCCATATTCGAGCGCTGATAAGAAATCATCATCTATCTTATCCATACCTTCTTCTTTATCAGCAACCTGCCTTTCAAAACGCTTTTTCTGCTCCAAAGGATCATTGAGTTCTGTAAAAGCATTGGCGATTTCCATAGAGCTGACAAAAAGTTCAAACCTCTCTGTTACAGACGGATCATCTTCTTTTTGTTTGGCAAGCGGGCTTATCTCTACAGGATATTCAACAACAAAAGTAGGGTTCACAAGCTTCGATTCAACTTTATTTTCAAACACGTCATTAGCAATCTTCATATATGTTTTATTAGAAATAGGAATGGAAAGCGACTCTGCAAGCTCCAATATCCTTGATGTATCAGTCATATCAAGCCCTACCTCTTCCCTGAAAAGATCTTTATACTTTGCCCTCCTAAACGGGAGAGAGAAATTAAGAACCGTTCCCTGATACTCGATCTGCTCCTTTCCATGGAGTTCTTTAACCAGCATATTAATGAGCTGTTCAGTAAGTTCCATCATCGTCGAATAATCCCCATATGCCTGATACAGCTCCATCATTGTAAACTCAGGATTATGCCTTGTTGATATCCCTTCATTTCTGAAGTTTTTGTTAAGCTCGAAAATCTTTTCAAACCCTCCCACAAGTAATCTTTTCAAATATAGCTCCGGCGCTACCCTTAAATATAGCTCAATATCAAGTGCGTTGTGATGGGTGATAAATGGCCTTGCGGTAGCGCCGCCTGCAATCGGCTGCATCATCGGCGTTTCAACCTCGAGAAACCCTTTTGAACGAAGAAATTCCCTTAAAAGATTGATTATCCTAAAGCGCACATTAAAAACCTTTTTCACATCATCATTTGAAATCAGATCAAGATATCTTTGTCTGTACCTTACTTCTGCGTCTGTAAGACCATGCCACTTTTCCGGCAGAGGTCTCAATGATTTCGAGAGCAAATTAACATTTTTTACTATGACTGTGATCTCACCTGTTCTCGTCTTGGTAAGTTGTCCTGCTACAGACACTACATCTCCTATATCCAAAAGCTGCGCTATATCAAACTGCTGGCCGGGAAGAAAGTCTTTTTTGAAATACAACTGAAGTTTCCCACTTTCATCTTTTATATCAGCAAAAAACACCTTTCCATGCTCTCTTATTGCATACAGCCTTCCTATCACATTAACTTCTTTTTCATTATAAGAATCAAACTGTTCTTTAATAAGCTCGATTTTCATACCTGAATACTTGCCGGCAGGATATGGACTTATCCCCATATCTCTGAGCTTGTTCAGTCTTTCAATACGAGTATCGCGTTCATGCATGCCTGTTATATTAAGAAGAGAGTAATCTTTTGAAAGTAATTTCAGGTAGTTTGCGATCCAACCCCGGATACATCTTTGAATTTGAGCAAAGGTTTCTCTTTGAGATCCAGTTCAACTTGCTCCAACTTGATAAGTTCCAACATAGCAAGTAAATTTCCGACCGTTTCCTGAATAGTGAGAGGTTTGAAATAATCAGACAATATGATCTTTCCCGTTGCCTTAAGAGATTTAATAATTCCACTAATGTATAACTCAATCGGTATATCAGAGTAAACTACCTGCATAGGTTTTCTCAGCTCAATTGAATGTTTCAGTCGCGCATAATGAGCAACTATATTGAAAAGAGACACGTTCTCCAATTCTACTTCTTCTTCACCTTCAAGATGTATATACCCTGGGCCTGTACATCGCATGGATGTTTCAATGTGTCTGGATTCGACCCACTCCATACATACTTTGAACTTTTTATATTCCAATAGTTTTCGAATAAACTCTTTAGGAGTCTGCTCTTCTTCTTCGCTTTCATCTGTATGAAACGGAACAACAAATCTTGCCTTTATGACAAGGAGCTGGCTTGCAAAATAGATAAACTCAACTGCTACATCTATATTAAGATTTTTTAATCCCTTAAGAAGTGTGATGTATTGGTCTATAATTTTACTGATAGTAAGTTCAGTGACATCAATTTCATTTTCCTTTGTAAGTTGAAGCAGCAAATCTATAGGTCCGTAAAAATCTTCTAACCTTACTTTAATATCACTTAGCTGCGAACTTTCCGAAGACAGCACTCTTGACCTCCTTCATAACAGAACTCGCTACAGCAATCGCCTTTTTATTACCTTCATTAATGATATCGCGTATTTCACCTGTTTTCAGAAGACTTTCTCTGTGTTCCCTGATAGGTGCAACAAAATTTTCGATGAATCCGAGCAGTTCTTTTTTGCAATCTGAGCATCCCAAAACGGCCTCTTTACACTCCTTTCTTATCTTTTCCACACCTTGGTTTCCAAACAAATTATGAAACGTAAACACATTGCAGTTTTCAGGATGCCCTTTATCCTCTTTTCTTGGCCTTAATGGATCGGTAAACATCGACAGCACTTTTTTCTGCAAAACCTTTTGATCTTCTGAACAGGCTAAATAATTATCAAGGCTTTTGCTCATTTTCTTCTGGCCATCAGTCCCCAACACTTTCGGTGTTGAGGTATGAAGAGACTGGGGCTCCGGAAATATATTACATTTGAATAGATGATGGAATCTCCTGACAATTTCCCGTGAAAGTTCCAGATGAGAATCCTGATCCTCTCCTACAGGAACATAATCACCTTTATACAAAAGAATATCTGCTGCCTGAAGGACCGGATACCCCAAAAATGCATAGTTGGTAATATCTTTGTGTTCAAGGGTTTTGATCTGTTCTTTATACGTTGGAGATCTTTCCAGCCACCCGAGCGGCGTAATACACGATAAAACTAAATGAAGCTCGGCATGCTCTCTCACAGCTGACTGAACAAAAATCGTTGATTTGTTCGGATCCAGCCCGCACGCAATCCAATCCGCAACCATTTCGTGTGTCCATGTTGTAATTTTCTCTGCATTTGCATATTCCCCCATCAATGCATGCCAATCTGCAACCATGTAAAAACATTCATATTTATCCTGAAGTTCAACCCAGTTTTTAATAGCGCCAAAATAATTACCTAGATGCAGAGAACCTGTGGGTCTCGCGCCTGACAAAACACGTTTCTTCATGTCTAGAATGATTGAAGATTACGAAGCAATTCATAGGTGTATCTGCCGCCCAAAACATTATTCATTATCCCGACAATGAAATGTAGAAACGGACTGATCATCACTCTGCTGATATCCGTGAACATCAGCAGGGCAAGAAGAATAAAAACCCCGAATCTTTCAATCTCATCATATTTTGACTGTAAATTATACGGCAAAATAAGCCTAAAAACTCTCGAACCATCCAGAGGAGGAATCGGTATCAGATTAAAAACGGCCAATATAATATTAAGAATTACCAGCTGTCCGAAGAGATACGCATTATAAGAATCAGGTCTGACAAAATCCGGAGCAAATGCTGTAAACACATAAAGCACGAACAGGCACAATCCGCAAAGTATAAAATTGGATACCGGACCAGCCGCCGCGCTTAAGGCAAAATCTCGCGCGGGTTTCTGAAACGCATATGGATTTATCGGAACCGGTTTTGCTCCGCCGAATGCAAACTGTCCATGAGAAGCAATGAGCAGAAGAGCAGGAAAAATTATACTCATAAATAGATCCATATGTTTTATCGGATTTAAGGTAATCCGTCCGAGACTTCTGCCGGTGGAATCACCAAGTTTATCTGCAATCAATGCGTGAGACGCTTCATGAAAAGATGCTGAAAAGAGGATCGCCCCCACAACAATAGCAACCTTTACAAGATCTACATCCATACAGAATTACAAAACAAAAAGAAAGATAGTTAGTGATCCCCGAAAAAGCACAAATTTCACATCCATGTCTTAAATTCTACAATTTAAACCTTCAAATTTTAATCTAAAATGCTCCTCTTAACTGCATAGCAGTGTTGACTCTTTTCACAGCCAATAAAAACGCAGCATCCCTTATAGTAACTTTTTCCTTTTTGGATAATTCATAGACTTCACTGAATGCCCTGACCATTATCTTTCTAAGCTCTTCGTTCACCTTTTCCTCATCCCAGTAATATTCTGTAAGGTTTTGCGTCCATTCAAAGTAGCTACAGGTAACACCGCCGGCATTCGCCAGTATATCAGGAATAACTACGACACCTTTTTCATTCAGTATAGAGTCTGCTTCCATAGTTGTCGGACCATTGGCGGCCTCGACAACTATTTTACAGTCAAGCTTCTTCGCAATTTCTTTTGTGATCACATTTTCAAGGGCTGCAGGGATTACAATCGTGGATTTAACTGAGAAGAAATCCTTTGAATTAATTTCTTCAGCACCTTTGAATCCCTTGATACCCCCAGTCTCTTTAAGATACTTTACAAGCTTCACAACATCAATACCGCTGTCATTGTGAAGAGTTGCATAGGCATCCTGAATAGCAATTACCTTTACTCCTGCCCTGTAGAGAAATTCTGCAGTGTATGAGCCGACATTTCCAAAGCCCTGTACAATAGCTTTCGATGTCTGAAGCGGAATTTCAAGCTTACTGCAAATTTCTTTAGTAATAATGAAAACTCCCAGCCCTGTTGCAGAGATTCTTCCCTTACTTCCGCCAAGCTCCAACGGTTTGCCTGTTACGATAGCCGGTGTGTGGCCATGTTTGCGACCATACTCATCCATTATCCATGCCATAACCTGCGGGTTGGTATTCAGATCGGGAGCAGGAATGTCCCTGTGCGTTCCCAATGCCATATCTATCTTCCTTACAAATGATCTTGTTAAGGTTTCCAGCTCTTTCTTTGTTAGTTTTGTAGGATCAACTCTGATCCCGCCCTTTGCTCCTCCGAAAGGGACATCAACAATAGCGTTTTTCCAGGTCATAAGTGATGCAAGCGCCCTTACTTCATTTATATCAACCATCTGATGATACCTGATGCCCCCTTTGTAGGGACCTCTTGCGCCATTGTGCTGAATCCTGAATCCTCTATATTCTTTCGGTTCACCATCCTGTCCATGAATGACTATCTGAACATCAAGTTCACGGTAGCAATTTTTCAGTATCGATTTGTGAGATTCCTTAAGATTTATTTTCTCAAATGCTCTGTCACAAAAATATCCTACCTGTTCATATAAATTCATAATAGCTCCTGTTTAAAAATTACACTTCGAAATTATGCTTAAAGCCCCCCGAGTTTGCAGAAAATTCATAATAAAAAATTGTAACAAAACAGAACTTAATTACAAATGCTAATTTTGGAACATATAACACGTGACATGAAACAATCAATTTTCCGGATACAAAAGATCTCTCTGTTACCTAGTTGCTAGCTATCAGTACCTAAGCTACTGATTACCCTACCTGCTTCTTCTCTTCTTCGGTTGGGATAATAATGTTCACCCTCAATAAAACGAGCAACTGTTGTCTCGATTTCGCTTTATATTTCGAAGAAGTCAGCGTATTAAATATTGGAATCTCGTTTAATAGAGGAACAGATGTTTCTGCTTTAACATCATAGAAAGTTGTCAAACCACCGATTGCAAGTGTTCCACCGTCAGGTACTACAACTGTCGTAGCCAAGCTCTGAGAATGCAGTAGAGGCAGATCGATATCGGCCTCGAAAACATCAACCTGTATTCTCATTCTCAACATTGTTGGAAGCCTTGGAACAAGAGTGGCTATCGTTGGTCTTACCTGCAGAGTGACATATTTTCTGTCAGCGCTTACTATGGGTCTGACTTCAAATGTTAAACCATCCCTGATTGATCCAATTATAGGATCAAGCAACACTGTAAGACCACCTCCCGCAGCGTTCCAGTCCTTAACATAAGCAGCTGTATTAGTGAAAAGCATATAACCCATCGTAGTGTTTAATAATGTCAGCGACTTTGAAGTAAGTTCGATTCCTCTTCTCGTTTTATGAACGAGCTTTACCAATGCCTCAATAGTAAGCGAATCAACTAGCGTATATTGGAAAAACCCGCCGCCGGCAGTATTCATAAATTTCGTCGAAAAAAGATTATTTGCATAATCCTGAACCATCATGCTTCTTACTATAGCACCCATATGCTTGTGCTGACTGCCAGATCCGGTTGAACTGATTATACCAGGAAGAGGTGAAACAGTTCCACCACCCTGGGTCTGCTGAATTCCCATTGGTGGCTCAGTCATTGTCAGATCGTTCAGACCATTAACAAACGGGTTGTCTGTAACCCTTCTCAATTCATCCGAGAGCTGAGTCTGCCTTAAATCTCTGAAATCAAATCCGACCTGTTCCAAAAACATATCATCAACAAGAAGGAATCGAGACTCAACATGAACGTTAATACCGCTATTCTCTCTGAGTTTAGACAGAAACTCGCTTATACCTTTTTGTGTTTCGGGAGTGGTTCTGATCGCAAGTATACCGGACGTCTCCAGGAACTGGATAGCCTGTGGACCTCCATCCTGCCATTTATCTTCTCCACCAAATGATTTCTTTATTAATTCCTGTATTTTATCCGGCGCCCACGGTTTGAAAACCGGCTCAGAATCTTCAGGAATCTTGGAACCCTCGCCAATCTGAAGCTGTGGAGCAGGAAAGTCTGGCGGCGCAAAGAGAAGGTCCTGTATTTCATGAAATCTCAATACAGAAACCTTTCTGACATACTCATCTTTTGTCATAAAGTGGACAGTGCCTTTAGTCACGTGATAAGTGTAATTCGTTCCCTGTAGTACGATCTCAATTATTTTTCTTAACGGAAGATTTGTTTTTATTGAAGGAGATTTCAGTTCATCACCTGCGTTTTCTATACTTTTGTCAATGAAGAACTGAATGTTCTCAACACTTTCCTGTAGTCTTTCCTTAAATTCCCTGAACGAGCTGAATTCCGGCATAGCTATATGCAGTGTATCAAGAGACTCGTTTACAGTTTTATCCTCTTCACTTGTATAAGATTCATCACCCTCTATTTTTCTTTTATATCGGTTCTCGATTTCCGCCCACCTATTACGGCTTGGAAATTGGAGTTTTCTTTCAGGCAACGTAGAAATCGCTTCAACATTGCGAAGAGTAGCCTTAAACTCTCTTATATATTGAATTGTATCGACCTCATCTGCTTTGAGATATTTCAGTCTTTGAGAAATACTTTTTAATTCTTTAATATCTGAAGTATTTGGGTTTAAATACAATATCTTATCACAAACTAGTATGCAATCGTCATACTCTTCCCTTTCAAAATGCAGCTTTGCCTGATTAAAAAGAAGTTCTATTACTTTTTTCAATTCAATTGCCTTTGCTTCAGCCAATTTGGACTGCTCTTCCTTAAGCAACTGCTCTGCAAGCCTTCTTTCATCAATTTCTTTCTGTTTTTTTGCGCTTTCAGTGCTAATGAGCATTTTATTTGCCTGCTCGATAAGTCCTTCCATCTCAGGAGATTTTGGATATACATATCTGGAAACCTCTATCATTGTCTTGAACGATACCTCTGCCTTTTCATAATCTCCTGCATTATAATGTTTCACTCCATCTGCGAAATGTCTTTGAGATTCAATAACCCGCTGTTCACGAGCAGCGATTTCTCTGCTTAACGCATCCCTCATTTCCTGTCCGTAAATAGTTTCTGCACCCTTATTCAAGTAAGCTCTTATATCCCAAAGCAGACCTTTTGCTCCGGCATGATTCGGATAGTACCTGAGGGCATTGAGACATTCAACTTCTGCGTCCTTGAGATTATTTAAAAGAAAATATTTCCCTGCGCGCGCATAACAATCATCAGCGAGCTTTTTATCGTCTTGCGTGCTTGAAATTTCGTTTATAATATCCTCCACTTTATTGGCAACATCAGTTGCGCTGTTGGCAGGTTCAGTAGATGTGTTATCTGCCTTTGAAAATTTAACTTCCTCTTTTTTTTCCGGCGCGCCGCAGGCAACCAGAAAAAACAGAGATGATACAAG
>JACQRL010000271.1 GCA_016206485.1 Planctomycetota bacterium
ACCATTGACTTCATGCCGTTTCTTCCAAAAGGAGTCAGGGTAATTACAGCCTTCTTAAGCCGGACAGATGATTCTGCCAATATAGAAGCGCCCTTATGCGTGAGACGCACAAACACGATCCTTCTGTCATCAGGGCAACTTCCGCGAGAAACAAAACCTTTATCAATAAGCTTATCAAGAAGCCTCGTTATATTTGGCGCTCTCGAAACCATTTTAGAAGCAATATCAAGCGTCGGGCAGCAATTATCTTTGGCCCCTTTAAGTATTCTTAAAACGTTGTATTGCTCTATCGATATCCCCCAATTTTTCAGCGTCCCTTCTAAAAAATACCTTACTATATCTGCTGTTCTCAGAAGACTTACCAACATTTCTTCTTGTTGGAGCTCATACGGCTTTGTCTGTCCTATTTCCGCATAGATTAATCCCATACCCGGGTAATCATTGCCATGGTAACTATATTGTCAAATAAAATTGCCTTAGCTCAACCTAAATCCTGAATTCTGTATCCTGTATCCTATTTAATAGAATCAACAGACCTTTTAAAAAACTTCTTCTCAGTTTCTAATCCCTGCTGAGCTGAAAAATCTGCGAGCTTTTCATATCTCCCGACCGGATCTGTTCGCGTTGCCCAGCATATTTTAGACACACACTCAGGGCATAACCATAAAGGCCTTTTATCTGATTCTTCCCTGTTATTACTCCCGCACATATTACAATTGTAAGCGATGCAATGATGCATCGAAAACATGTGCCCAACTTCGTGGGTCGCCGTTTTTAACGTTCTTAAAAGGCATAACTTAAACTCTTTTTTACCCTTACTTGAATCCCCGTTTCTGTAAATAGACCAGACCCCTACCCTGTCCCGTAGTGACGCCTGACCAAATACAAAATTCCATCCTTCACCGGGCCATAGATCAGATGTTGTAAATGCAATAAACGCCATTGCATCATCAGGAAGTTTTGGCTTAAGAACCTCATTTAAAACATAAGTGGTAAGGATCTGATCATCACCCCATTGAGGATGTTTGCGTCTTGCCTTCTTTGGAATCAGATCAAGAGAGAGTTTGTCTTTGATTTTAACTTCAAGATTAAAGTACAACGACATATATTCTGAAGTCAGCTTTATAATTTCATCCTGGGATTCAATAAAGTCTCCGATTGGCTGGATATAGATAACCTTTCTTTTGTCATCGATAGTTACAGGGTCACCTGAAATATACTGTTTGAACGTTTGTCCCGGTTCATCGTGACTGTGAAGCCATTCTCCTGGTCTGGGCTTTTCCAATTTGTTATGTAACGGTTGTAATTTCTCGATCAACTTTTGAAGATTGTCCGGATGGTATAATTTATCCGGACTGACTTCATCCTCCCGACCGTTTTTCGAAACAAACAACCCATTATAAATCAATCCAACCAACAATAATGCGGCAGGCAGGATAATTAGTTGCTTACGAACCATATATAATATAGACGGCATTAATTGTATAAATAAGCTTACCGCAACTCAAAAATGTACAAAGTGGAACTGTATCTTTTAGGAAAAAAGATAAATGTAATTACTTCAACTGCTGATATCCACAAGGTCATAATATATGAAAGAGAGTTCTTTATGCACAAACAACCTTTTAACTCCGAGCTCACTATTACTGACAGCGACTTTGAAAAATACAAAGGATTATGCCATATTGACAACTGGCTTTATGAGGCATGGGGAAATAATTTCGTAGCTGTTCTTCAGGATAAGCTGGGAGGTGAGTTTCTTTTTCTTCATGGATCCTGTATTGAAACCGCTTCCAAGGCAACAGCGTTCCTGGGATCATCAATGAGCGGAAAAACTACTTTAACACTCACTGCGCTACAGCTCGGTTGTAAAATGCTCACAGATGATGTCGTTGCAATCAAGCTCGATGACTTTACTGTGTATCCTTTCATTAAACCAATGATTGTACGCGGATGGATAAGCCCATATGTAAAAACCTACCTGCCTGATATAAATAAATTTTTCAAACCTTTTAAAGTCAAGGGAACACAGATTGAAATACCTGATCAGGGCGCATACTTCTCCACAATTAATCAGAGACAATTTACTGCATCGCCTACAAAACTAAAATCGGTATACTACCTTAGAAACAAAGATAATGAAAGTCTTCAAAAAAAACTCATTTCGATAATCCCCTCATCTACACCTGACACAACTATGATTTTGAAGTCAATTTTCAGCTTCATGAATCAAATAACTATTAAGAGCTTAACGCCGCCGTCACTTATGAATTTTCAGGAAACTGAACTTTTTGAGGTTATTAAAAACTATATTGCTCTATGATGAAACAGAAACCCTGTTTTCCACCTGCTTCGATGCTGATATAGGATACAGAAACATCGGGAAAATATGTTTAAGACTGTTTCTTAAATGCCTGTTTAAATAGAAGAGTGTTTTCAGAGATTCGCGTTCATAAGAACTGCTTACAATACTTGCAGACTTCAAAATCACATCAACATCTAAGTGCGCTGACATATAAACAGAAGATTCTATATACCATCTGAACCAATCGCACCAGTGCTCCGGTATCTTGCCAAGTCTCTGTCTCTGCAAATTACATCCTTTTTCACATATAGCATTTGCCCAGCACGATTTACACTGTGGGAGAGTTAAATCAAAACCGGATTTAACTCTGTCAAATCCCTCCTCATTAAAATATCTGTTTATGTTCCCAAACAGATATTCCCTGGCATTTGCTCCTGCAGAGATGTGGCACGAATAGATATCGCCTGTTGACCCGACAAAAAGCGAACTTCTTCCTGCATGGCATACAGCATCCGGAGCAGATTCTCCCATTAAAACAGTATCAAGACCGTGTGGGAATTCCTTAAGAACCTTTGTAATAGAAACCTTTTCAAGACATTCCTGAACTCCCTTTTTCATCAGCTGTATCACTCCTATCTCATTATCTCCAACAAGTGAATGTTCAAAGGTAACATGAATACGTCCCTTCAAATTTAATGACTTCAGATGATCTTTAATTTCTGCGCTTTCTTCTAGATTAGTCATTATTGCTTTAACAACAAAGTCAACACCATGTTTTTCAAGATTTCTTAATCCTGAAATGACATGATCGTAACTATTTTTACCGTCTCGGGTTACTCTATCACGTCCATGAATATGGCCAGGCCCTGTCAGGCTTACTGTAACTGAAACGCGATGTTTGCTTAAAATTCCGGAGATGTCATCGTCAATAAGCGTGCCATTAGTTATAAGCTTGAAGATCCATTCTTTATCAGAATATTTGCTCGTACAGTAATCCAAAACATAGAGCATAGTTTCCATATTAAGAAGAGGCTCTCCGCCGAAGAAAATAATCTCCAGTTTGTTCGTCCTGCTGTTTTGCGCCAGAAAATCAACGCATTTCCTGGCAGTTTCAATACTCATTTTCGTTCCGTTATAGTCACTATTATAAGAGCCGGACGGTCCAACACTGCAATAGCTGCAAGCAAGATTGCAGTCACTTATTAAGCTTAAACTCAGACAATCAAGTGAATTAACGGTTTTTTCGGATGGCGATAGATCAATATATCCATATTTCTGCAGCACAAGCAGGTCATCTTCTGTCTGGGACAACAGCGATAAATCATCAGAGCTTCCATTCAAAAAATCATAAAGCTTTTCAGAAATCTCGAAAGACTGTTTTGTGTATTTTATTATGGCAAAGCATCTGTCATATATTTTGAAAACGTGTGTATTCTTTTGGAATTCAGAAAACTTCATTTAACACCACTGGTACAAGGTAAGCGAAACATTTTATACACATATACTATCTGTTCACAGTTTAAATCAAATAATATAGTTGTTGAAAAAAGTGCTGGAATACCTGTGTTTTATCAAGGCACACACACTAAAATTAACAATGAGTAGATAATAAACACCGCCCAGTTGAAAGAAGTAAGTCTGCTAATTTTAAATCTCAAAATTGGAATTTGAAAACTGAATGGATGGGACGGGGGTCGAACCCGCAACCTCTTCATTGCGAACGAAGTGCTCTCCCAGTTGAGCTAC